>CASGDY010000151.1 GCA_949300355.1 uncultured Brachyspira sp. | reverse complement strand
GGTATTCCTTTTGGTTTATTTGTAGCAATTATAAATTATAAGGAATACCATCTTTTTTTTAAACTAAAAGTGTGCAATATCTATGGCTCTTAAACATTAATGGAAAATTATATACTTGAATTTTTATATTTTTATAATATATTATATCCCATTATGGAAGAGAATATAAACGAAACACAGCAAGAAAATAATAATACAATAAATGCAGAAGCTTCAGCCAAAGAAGAAACAGAAAACAGTAAGCCGGATTATAAAGAGTTTACAGTTTCATTATCTAGTATAGATTATGAAGGACCATTGTCTATACTTTTTGATATGCTTAAAAGAAGTGAGAAAAGTATATATGAAGTGTCTATACTTGAAATTATAGATCAGTTTGTAGAATATTTGAAAGCTCAGGCCGCTTTAAATTTGGATTCCACTGGGGATTTTTTAGTTGTTGCTTCAGAGTTTCACCTTTATAAATCTAAAATGCTTCTTCCTCATGATATGGACGATGATAAATTTACGGATAAGCTTAAATTTGAAATAGTTGAGCAGATGCTTGAATTCCAAAGATATAAAATGGTTTCTGAAGAGCTTGATAAACTTCAGGATACATCAGACACTATATTTGAAAGAAAAGATACTGAAAGGGTAAAATTCTTCAAAACTGTAAATACAGATGATAATGAAGTAGCTTGGAAGGATATTACGCTTTATGATTTAGTTTATGCATTTACAAAGGTGCAGTTTGTTCCGGAAACAGATTTGGCGGTTCTTTCGGGAATGTCTAATTTCCATATAGATAATGCAATTGATATGATAAGAATCAAATTATCTGAAACAGCCTTCTTTCCTTTTATTACTTTATTTAAAGACGGAGTTACTAAAAGGCAGCTTGTTACATTCTTTTTGGCTATGCTTGAACTTGTTAAAGAGAAAGAAATTCTTCTTAAACAAGAGATGAAGTTCAGAGAGATTTATGTATTTAAAAGAGATGAAAAGTTTATGCCTAAAGCAGAAGAAGATAAATCAGATGATTATGAAGAGTCATCAGAAGAAAGTAATAATAATTCAGAAGAAGCTCCTAATAATGAAGAGCCTATAGAAGAAAATAACAAAAACACTGAAAACAATTCTTCAGAAGAAAATAATAATAATGCTGAAAATCTTTCTAATAATGAAAATTCAGATAATAAAAATCAATAAAACTTTTAATTATTTAAATTATGTATAAATATAAGCCTAAAGATAAAGAAGAATTAAAAAAATTAGTAGAAGATAATAATATATATTTAGGAGATATTGATACTTCATTAATAACAGATATGTCTCATTTATTTTCAAAAACTAAGAGAAAAGATTATTCAGGTATAGAAAATTGGAATACAGAGAATGTTATTAATATGGAATCTATGTTTAATATATTTCATAATAATACTTTTAATCAATGTGTCAATAATTGGAATGTTTCTAAAGTTGAAAATATGAAAAGAATGTTTTCAGGCTGCAGTAAATTTAATCAGCCTTTAGACAAATGGGATATTTCAAAAGTAAATGATATGGGGGGAATGTTTTTAGCTTGTAAGGAATTTAATCAGGATATTAATAGTTGGAATGTATCTAATGTTACAGATATGAGTAATATGTTTTGTTTATGTGAAAAGTTTAATCAGCCTTTGGATAAATGGAATGTTTCTAAAGTTGAAAATATGACAGTTATGTTTGCTGGTGCTTATAATTTTAATAAATCTTTAAATGATTGGGATATTTCAAATGTAAAATATATGCTTTCTATAAATATATGCTTTCTATGTTTAATGGAGCAGGAAGTTTTAATAAGCCTTTAAATAAATGGAATACTGCAAAATTAGAAAATATGTATAGTATGTTTTATAATGCTATAATGTTTAATCAGGATTTATCAAATTGGAATTTGGATAATGTATCAGATTTAGCTTTTGCATTTGAAGAAACTCCATTAAAAAAGAATAATAAAATTCCTATACGATTTATAGTCGCTGAATATGTAACGGCAAAGAATAAATCATCAAAGATTACACAGTTTGAAATAATAAAAAATAATGTAAAAGAGGCATATAAAAGTATTATTAATTATAATAATAAAATATATACTGATTTTAGAATAATGCTTGAAAATGAATTTTATAGAGAATTATCAGAATTAAAAACGAATAATAATGAAGTATTAAATTTTATCAGTATAGAAGATATAGAGAATTCTATAAATTATGATAAAAAGAATAATCAAAAATTAAATTTTATTGATGATATAATAAAAGAAAAAGAAATAAAAGTTTTAACTAAAGATAAATCAAAAATTATAGGCATAAAAATAATAAAGTATATTTATTTAGAGTATTTTAATTTAAAAAAATATATTTATAAAATACAAACACTTGATAATATAATTAATTTTCTTGATGAAGAGAGTTTTAAAAATTGTATAAGAGAAATATATATTAATTCAAAAAAAGATGTTTCTGTATTAGTTTGCGGTGTATATGCTGATGATAATATGTTAATTGAAATGTACAATAGAGAAAATAGTTCATTATTATTTATGAAGATTTTAGCATTGCATACAGACAGTAAATTCGCTTTAAGTTTATTATATAATGTTTTTGCTAGGAATAAAAAGGCTTCTATTAAAAAAGAGGCTATTAGTTTATTAAATTTTATTGCTGAAAAAATGAATTTAGAGTTATATGAATTAGGTTTTAAAGTAGTATATGATTTTGGATTAGATAAAAGAGGAGAGAAAATTATAGAAGTAAATGATAATAAATATAAAATCTCTCTTAAAAATAATAATGCAGTAGAATTGTTTGATATTAACAATAAAAAAGAATTAAAATCAATACCTAAATACTTTCCTGAAAATATAAAAGAAGAAATAAAGCATATTAGAAAAGAGATTCCTAATATATTGAAAAGTCAGAATTATAATTTAATAAAAATTTTAATAAGCGGTAAGAAATATAATTATAAATTTTGGAAAGAAATTTTTATTGATAATCCTATAATGAATAAATATGCATATAGTTTAATTTGGAATTTATATGATGAAAATATGAATTTAAAAACTTCTTTCAGATATTTAGGCGACGGCAGCTATACTGACTATGATGATAATAATGTTGTTATGGATGAAAATTGTTATATTAATTTATCTAGTGTATTTGACTTAACTAAAGAAGATATTGCAAAATGGAAAATGCATTTAAATGATTATGAGATATTTCAGCCTATAAATCAGTTTCCGATTATTAATATAGATACTTCAGATTTTAACAAAGTAATAGAAAAGCTGAAAAACATAGAAATAGTTTATTCAAGTTTGAAAGCATTTGCAAGCAGATATTCTATGAATGTTATTTATAAATTTTCAGAGAGTATATTTTATTTTGAAGATTTTAAAAAAGATAAATTTATTATTAAAATAGAGTTTCAAGAATATATAAATAATGGAGATATTGTTAAAATTAATATATCATTTACTAATAGTGAAAATAAAACAGTTGATAATAGATTCATATATTATCGGCTTGTTTTGATGATAATAGATTTTAAAAAAGAAGAACTTTTTTATTAAATATTAGGATTTTAATTGTGTATACACCAAAAAATAAAATAGAATTAAGAAGTTTAATAGAAAACAATAATATTTATTTAGGAGATATTGATACTTCATTGATAACCGATATGTCTATGCTTTTTGATAAGCCTAATTTTGCATGTTTTGAAGGCTCTTATAGTGAATATGAGAGTTATAATGTGAGGATAGATTTTTCCGGTATAGATAAATGGGATACTTCCAATGTTATTAATATGAAATCTATGTTTCATAATATAAAAAATTTCAATATAAATATAAATGATTGGGATGTTTCTAAAGTTATTGATATGGCTTATATGTTTTGCGGAGCAGAGAATTTTAATCAGCCTTTGAATAAATGGAATGTATCTAATGTAAAATCTATGACATGCATGTTTAAAAATGCTTGCAGCTTTAATCAGGATTTGAATGCTTGGAATATAAATAAAGAGGCTGATATTAAAGATATGTTTTTTAATACGAAAATTGATTCAAAACCTGTTTGGTATATTTTATAAAAATTATTTTTTACAGTTTTATTAATATATTATTTAGAATAAAATTATATTAGAGGTTATTTTAATGGTTAAATCTTTTAATGGTGTTTTAAGTAAAGAGAATGTTTCTTTGAAAAAATTTAATACTTTCAGGGTTAATGCTAAGGCTTTGGAATTTTATATGCCTGAAACTATTAATGGTTTTATAGATTTGATTAAATATCTTAATGATAATAATAAAAGGTATATGATCTTAGGAGGGGGAAGCAATATATTATTTTTGGATAAAGTTATAGAATTTCCAATTATTTATATGGGATTTTTCTCACGCATAGAGCATACATCTCATAATATTTTAGCTTATTCAGGAGCAAAAGTTTCGGATGTTGTTAAATATGCTTATAAAAATGCATTCACAGGTTTAGAGTTTTTATCAGGACTTCCTGGTACTATAGGAGGGGCAGCTTATATGAATGCTAGATGTTATGAACATTCAGTATCTGAGTTTATAGATAAAGTTGGTATAATAGATGATAACATTGAGTATATGCATATAAATGTTGAAGATTGTAATTACGCTTATAAAAGAAGTATTTTTCAGGATAAGAAATATATAATTGTAGATGTGAGATTTAAACTAAATAAAGGCTCAAAAAAATTGATTAAGCCTGAAATGAAAAAGTTTTATAAAGACAGAAAAAATAAAAATCAATTTAAATATCCTTCTGCCGGAAGTACATTTTTAAATGATTATGAAACTAATATGATAGCAGGTAAGGTTATAGATTCTATTAATATGAGAGGAACTAGGTTAGGAGGTGCTATGGTTTCACCTTATCATGCAAATTTTATAATTAATTATAATAATGCCACAGGAAGAGATATTTTAAATCTTATGAGAAAGGTAAGAGAGGAAGTTTATAATCAAAAAGGCGTCACTTTAAATGCTGAAGTTAGAATCATTTCCAATGATGAAAATGAAAAATTTTAGAGTTTATGCATTATTTTCTTTATGTAATAATTTTTTTATATATGGTATAAATTCTATTTTTCTATCTAGAAGTTTACCTATAAAAGATATAGATTTACCCATTGTAAAAGCCGCAAGTACAGTACCTATTCCAAGTCCTTTTATATGTCCTAAAAATACAAATGTAAGTATTGCTGTTGTTAAAAGGCAAGTTACATCAAATGTTATTTTTATTTTGGCATAAGGTATTTTTATTATATCTGATAACTCTCTTGGGAATAAATCTGTTGGTATTATAGGAAGTCCGCATCTATTTGATAAGGCTATTCCGAATGCTAATATAAAATAGCTTATTATAAAATATATTATCCTGCTTGTTATTGTTAATGGCAAATGATTTATCCAAGCAGCATGTATGTCTACGAACTTACCGAAACAGAATCCTACAACGAAGCTAAATAAATATTCCCATACGAATTTTTTTCTTAGTATCATAAGTACTAATACTAGTAATGTCTGAAAAATATAGGTAAAAGTTCCAAGAGATATATTTTTTATAACTTCAGAAAAAGCATAAGGCACACTTGATATAGCTGATATTCCAGAACCTGAATAAAGCATTAATACTACACCAAAACTATTCATAACCACAACTAAAACTAATGCTAATTCCCCGCTTATTATTATATGTTTATTTTCTGATGTCATTTTGTAACCTTAGTAATATTTTTTAAATTTGATTGCAAATATTATATAGCTAATTATATATTAATCAAGGAATTTTTTATGAATTATATTTTTTAATTTATTTACAATCCCCGCCCTTTATCCTTTATAGTTTTTTCTGTAGTTGAAGTTGTTATTATATTTATAGCTTTATCAGGAATTTTAGCACCCGCCCAAGTTTTTTTAATTTTAAAAGTTTATTCTACGCACGGTGAGCTAAATTTCAAATATAATAAAAATTAGAATTCATAATTAATATATATTTATAATTTTACTCTGCGTGCGGTTAAGTGATTATATATTTAAATAAAATTTGGGTGGGTTTTGTAATTGCAGTATTAGTTTTAAAGAAGTATAAAGTAAAAATCACAGATAAAAGTTGTAAATATATAGGGTGGGATTTTTTAATAAAATTGCAAAATATGAAAAAGAATATAGAATAATAAAAAAGAATAAGGAACATAATAATGAAATACAAGCCTCAAACTAAAGAAGAATTAAAAAAATTGGTAGAAGATGAAAGTATTTATTTGGGAGATATTGATACAAGTTTAATTACTGATATGAGCAATCTTTTTCATGAAAGTTTGAGGAAAGATTTTAAAGGTATTGAGAAATGGGATACTTCAAATGTTAAAGATATGCATAATATGTTTACTGATGCTGTATATTTTAATCATAATATAGAAAAGTGGAATGTTTCTAAAGTTGAAAATATGGGAGCTATGTTTTTAAGATGCCTTGATTTTAATCAGCCTCTTAATGATTGGAATGTTTCCAATGTAAAGGATATGGGTGCTATGTTTGCTGGAGCTGAAAGTTTTAATATGCCTCTAAATAAATGGAATACTTGTAATGTTTTTGATATGAG
Organism: uncultured Brachyspira sp.; assembly: GCA_949300355.1. GTDB lineage: Bacteria > Spirochaetota > Brachyspiria > Brachyspirales > Brachyspiraceae > Brachyspira. The sequence continues at coordinate 3,121 of CASGDY010000151.1, read as the reverse complement.
AGCAATGTTTAATATGGCTTTAAATTTCAATCAGGATTTAAATAATTGGGATACTTCTAAAGTTGAAAATATGAATGGTATGTTTTCGCAAGCAAAGAATTTTAATCAGCCTCTTGATAAATGGGATACTTCTAATGTAAAAACTATGCAGTTAATGTTTAATGGAGGCATAAATTTTAATCAAGATTTAAATAGTTGGAACACTTCTGATGTTGAGAATATGCATGGTATGTTTTATGATGCCAAAAATTTTAATCAGCCTTTGAATAATTGGAAAGTTAATAAAGTTGTAGATATGAGTGAAATGTTTTCAAAAAGCGGTTTTCAGTATTATGATTCTTTAGATGATTGGAATATTGAATCTCTTGAGTATTTATATGATTGGGCTGATATCATTTATAAGAATATAGATAAATTAACTCTGAAATGGATTTTATATTTATATGTTTTTGATAATGAGAATAAAATTATAATTAACAAAATAGAGGAGAATATAAAAGAGATTCATAAAATAGCTTCGGAAATAAAAAATAAAAAAGTTCAATTCGCTAAAAGAAAATTAGAAAATATTTATTATAATGATTTGAAAGAAGCTGTTAATTATAAAATATTTGACAGTATTGAAAAATATGAAAAAACTATTAAATTAAATAAAAAAGATGAGAAGAAAGTTTCTTATATAGAAAATTGTAATGTGTTAATAAAAGATAAATCAAGAATAGTTGATATAAAAGTTATAAAATATATATACTTAAAATATTTAGAGTTAAAAAGAGATATTTATTATTTGCTTGAAATTAATTCTATAATTGGTTTACTTGACAGAGAAAGTTTTTTGACTTTTGCTAAAAATATTTATATAGAAAAACATAAAGAAGCTTCTGCTGTTGTTTATAGTTTGTATGGCGGAGATGAAGCTTTAAAAGAGATATACAAAAAAGAAAAAGACTCTAACTTATTTTTAATAATTTTATCATCAGTAAAAACAACTGAATACAGTGTTAAATTATTATATGATATCTATTCAAAAACTAAAAAATCAGAATTGAGAGAAAATGCTTTTAATTTAATAAATAAGATCTCAAAAGAAATAGGACTTGATATTGATGATTTGGAATTAAAGTTTAGTTCAAATTTTGGATTCGATTCAAGAGGCGAACAAATTATCAATGATGATTATAAATTGATTTTGAATGCTGATTATTCTGTAAATGTGTTTGATATAAAAAACAATAAAGACTTAAAAGCAGTACCTAGAGATTTTAGAGAAACCGAAAAAGAAGAAATTAAATATATCAAAAAAGAAATACCAAAAGTAATAAAGAAACTTTCTATGAATTTAACAAAATTATTGATGTATGAAAAGAAATATAATTATAATCTTTTCAAAGAAATATTTATTGATAATTCTATAATGAATAAATTTTCCTCTTCTCTTATATGGAATTTGTATGATAAAGATAATTTGTTTTTAACTACATTCAGATATGCAGGTGATGGAAGTTATTCAAATTGTGAAGATGAAGAAGTTACAATTAACGATGACAGCTTTATAAGTTTATCAAGTCCTGTAGAAATGGAAGAAGAAACTATTACAAAATGGAAGCATCAATTAGAAGATTATGAACTTGCTCAACCAATAAATCAATTAAGCATAATAAAATTAGATAAAAATAATTTGGAAAGTGAAATAAATAAATTACAAAATATTGAAATATCTTATGGTACTTTTAAGGCTTTCGGTGCTAGGTATTCAATGAATCCTAGTTATTTAGATTATGGGGTAGTTGAAAGTTATAATTTAAAAAATGGAGATTGTTTTGAAATAAAAATAGATGCCAATAATGAAATTGATTACAAAGATAAAGTGAAAATAAATATTCATTTTTATAATGAAAATAATAAAGAAGTTCAGGATAGATTTATTTACACATTACTTATTTTAATGATTTGGGATTTTAGGCTTACTGATATATTTTCTTAATTTAAGGATAAAAAATTATTTAAAAATCCCGCCCTTTATTCTTTATAGTTTTTTATGTAATTTAAGTGTTATTATATTTATAGCTTTATCAGGAATTTTAGCACCCGCCCAAGATTTTTTTAATTTAAGACTTTACTATACGCACGGTAAGTGAAATTTTAAATATAGTAAATATTAGAATTCAAATTCATATATATTTTATAGTTTTATTCTCCGTGCGGTGAATAGATTATATAGTAAAATAAAATTTGGGTGGGGTTTGTAATTGAAGTATTAGTTTTAAATAAGTATAAAGTAAAAATAACAGATAAAAGTTGTAAATATAGAGGGTGGGATTTTTTAATAAAATTGCAAAATATTAAAAAGAAAGAGGGTGGGATTTTTTAATAAAATTGCAAAATATTAAAAAGAATATAGAATAATAAAAAAGAATAAGGAAACATAATAATGAAATATAAACCTCAAACAAAAGAAGAATTACAAAAGTTAGTACAAGATGAAAATATTTACTTGGGTGATATTGATACAAGTTTAATAACAGACATGAGCGAATTGTTTAAAAACAGTAAGAGAGTAAATTTTGAAGGACTTGAAACTTGGAATACTTCTAATGTTGTTAATATGAGCAGTATGTTTGAATTGGCAGAAAATTTTAATTATAATATTAATAGCTGGGATGTTTCTAAAGTTGAAAATATGTCAAAGATGTTTAACTATGCTGTTATATTTAATCAGCCTCTTAATGACTGGAATATTTCTAATGTTAAAAATATCAGCTTTATGTTTTATAATTGCTTCAGGTTTGATCAGCCTTTGTATAAATGGGATACTTCAAATATTGAAACTTTACATGTTACATTTTTTGGCTGTAAGAATTTTAATCAGAATATAGAAAATTGGAATGTCAGCAATGTAAAAGATATGCGTTATACTTTTTATGAATGTTCTAATTTTAATCAGCCTTTAAATAATTGGGATACTTCAAATGTTACCGATATGTCCGGTATGTTTTCAAAAGCTAATAAATTTAATCAGCCGCTTGATAAATGGAATACTTCAAAAGTTATAAATATGGAAGTTATGTTTTATTATGCTTTGAGTTTCAATCAGAATATAAATTCTTGGAATGTAAGCGAA
>CASGDY010000150.1 GCA_949300355.1 uncultured Brachyspira sp. | reverse complement strand
TTTATATTTTTTAAGTAAAATATATTTACAAAATTAATATAATATATTATACTATAATTGTAAAGAAAGTTTACTAAGTATGTAGGAGGTAAATTATGACTATAACAACAATAAAAGATAATAACTTATTTGATATATATAAAATGTATTTTAAACATGGTGATTTTAATGATTTTTCAAATGTAAAAAGAAATCATCTGTTATCATCTTTGATTAGAGAGATAAAAATTATAAATACTAAAAAGGACTCTATAAGTGAAAAAGAAATAGAGAATATATACGATATCTTGGTAAAACTTTCTATTATAGCAAGAATTGATTTAATTATGTCTATGAAAGGTATAAAGAGTAAAGATACATCATTCATAGGCGGTATAAAACGTTCCAAAGAAGTTATAGATTATGCTTTGAAAATAATAGTAAAATTATTATATAAAATGAATGAAGAGCAGATAACTTCTCATTACACTAATAAATTTATTTATAATGACAGTATATCTCATACTAGCAGAGTATTTATTATGGCTGTGAGATTTATGAAGCATTATAATAATAGTATAAACAATAATATAGTTTCTGATATAAGAAAAAAATTCAAAAACAGATATGCTAAGTATTATAAAAATGTATTAAGAAAATTTAACATTAATAAAAAAATAACAAGATTGGAGCATGTGTATAAAAATGGTTTAAGAGATATTTTATTTAATGAATTAGTTAATATCGCTATAGCAGCATTTTGGCATGATATATCAAATTTATTTAATAATTATAATAAAGATTATAATACATCAAAATGCTATTCATATTTAAAGCATTTTGTAAGATATAATTATGATATATCATTAGCAGTAGGACTTCATAATGAATATTACGGATATGGAAATGGAGTATTTTTGAATTATTATAATACTATAGTTAATTCAAACACTCTTTTTGCTCCTAATTATATTATTAGTTTTGATTACAATGATACTTTAAAACTAAACAGTGTATCTTATTTTCCTTCAAAAGTTATAGAGATAATAGACTTATTTGATAGAATAACTTATTCTGATAATAATTCACTTAATAATGATGATGCTTTGGTATTTATAAGTGATAATTATTTGGATAAAGAAGTAAAAATTGATCCTATAATTTTTGATATATTTTCTTCTTTTGTATCTGATAAGCTAAAATTAATAGCCTAAAATATTTTAATTTAAAAAAGAAAAGAGAGGGAAAATAATTTCCCCCTCTTTTTATTTTTAACAAGTACAAATTCTAAAATTAGAAGTTTTCAACTCTAACTTCGAAGAATTTTTTAGCATGTTTACAAACTGGGCAAAGCTCAGGAGCTTCTTCGCTTTCAACGATGAAACCGCAGTTTCTGCATTTCCATTGAACTTTAGTAGCTTTTTTGAAAACGCTTCCGCTTTTTACAGCTTCTCTTAATTTAGCATATCTTTCTCTGTGTTCTTTTTCAACATCACCGATTAATTTCATAGAACGAGCTATTTCATCGAAACCTTCTTCAGTAGCTTCTTTAGACATTCTTGGGTACATGTTTTCGTATTCTTCGTTTTCACCTTCCCAAGCAGCTTGTAAGTTCTGAAGAGTGTCGCCTATACCATTAAGATATTTGAAATGTACTTTAGCATGTTCTCTTTCATTTTCAGCTGTTTCAAGGAAAATAGCAGCAATTTGCTCATAACCTTCATTTCTTGCTACGCTAGCATAGTAAGTATATTTGTTTCTAGCCATAGATTCGCCGGCAAAAGCTTCCCATAAATTTTTCTCTGTTTTTGTACCTTTTAAATCCTTCATTTTAATTCTCCTAAAAAAATATATAAATAATTAGTTTAAACTATATTATTTAGCAAGTTTAATTCTTTCAGCAACATAGTCCCAATTTACTAAATGATCAACAAAAGTAGTTAAGAAATCAGGTCTTCTGTTTTGATAGTCTAGATAATAAGCATGTTCCCAAACATCGCAAGTTAAAACACCATGTACTTTATCAGCAACAGGGTTCATAGCATTAGCATATTTTCTAACTTCTAATTTACCATTATTCATAACAAGCCAAACCCAACCTGAACCGAATTGAGTTTTACCGCCAGTAGTGAAAGCTTCTTTGAAAGCATCAAAAGAACCGAAATCTGCTTCAATTTTTGATTTTACTTCAGCAGGTATAGCAACATCTTTTTTAAGCATTTTAAAGAATTCTTCATGGTTATAAACTTGACCAGCATTGTTAAATACAGCTTGTTTATCAGCATTATTATGAGATAAAGTGATTAATTCTTCAATGCTTTTTCCTTGTAAAGCTGAATCCTTAGCTACTAAATCATTAAGAGTTGTAACATAAGTATTTAAGTGTTTTCCATGATGGAAATCCAATGTGTTAGAAGACATATATGGAGCTAAGTCTTCTTTTCCGTAAGGTAATTTCATTAGATCAAACATATATTTTACTCCTTCATTTTATTTTATTATTAATAATAAACTATTTTAAATTAATGTCAAGCATTTATTAAATGATAAAAAAGTTTTATTAGTAAAAATTACTAATAAAAAATAAAGGCACACCAAAAAATGGCATGCCTTTAATAATTTTTTATTATTTTTTAATTAGTTAGCAGCATCAGTAGTTTCTGTATCTGTAGTAGTTGTATCTGTAGTAGTACCTGGATCAGCTGCTTCATTTTCGTAATCTCTGAAAACTGGCATTTTTTCTCTGCTTAATATTTCATCTTCTGTTTGACCATAAGTGAATCCTAATTCATCATAGTATTTAGCATAAGTAGTTCTAAATCTTTCGGAAGTAGTATATAAAACTTTATGGTATTTAGTTATTAACAATTTATATTTAGCAGTTTTAATATTTTCATCTTCTGTTTTTAATGTAGTTAAGTCCCAAAGGTTATTGAACATTTCATTTAAGAAATAAACTTTACTAACATCACTGTTTTGATTGATAGTAGCTAAGTTATAGTTAACACCTGCTAAATAAGTGTTTAACATAATTAATTTCTGAGCATCATTTTCTCCAGATAATTCATTATTTAAAGCATTCATTAAATAGAATCTGCTTTTTGCATAATATCCGGCAGTACCTTTGAAAAGATTAAAGATACCAGCATAAAGGTTTAATTCATAATCTGCTTGTTTCAATTCATTAGTTTTTCCAAGTATTTCATAAATAGGCTTTATTTCATTATAAAGTCTGAAAGATTTATCTAATTCATGAAGAGCTATATCTATATTATTATCATTAGCTAAAGGGTTAGCTACTAAGTCATAGTAATAAACCGCATTATAGAACATTTGATTAGTGTCTGTAAAATTAACATTAGTGTAACGTTCTAATATTTTATTAGCTTTATAAAGAACTCTAAATAAATAATCTTCTCTCATTTTTGTAAGATTAGTTTGAAGAAGATTGTATTCTTTATCAAGAGCAACATCATCAGTATTTCTTAAATCAGTAAAAGAAGGACCAAAAGATGTTATTTCACCTACAGTATTAGTAGTTCCTGAATCCCCTTGATTTGCAGTTGTAGTTTCAGCAGTAGTTTCTGTTGTTTCAGTGGCAGTAGTATCTGCTGTAGTTTCATCCTGAGCGTATACTGAACTTAACGCTAGAATCATTACGCTTAATACAAGAAATAGTTTTTTCATGTATAACTCCTATATGTTTTTATTATAATTGTGTAACCACATATAAATGTTGCCTAAAATTTTATAAAGCAGCATTTTAGGTTGAGTATTTGTATTAGTTAGAATATTGACTGCTGAATCTAATTCATCAATAGTCCATACAATACTTTCATCTGAAATAGAACTAGGAAATATATAATCTCTATTTTCTATTTCGAGATATTTATCTTCTAAAGACTTTTTTAGAATATTAATCATTTCTCTAATAGTATCCGTAATCTCATATTCTCCTTCGCTTAAAAGAGCGGTTAGGGAGGCTATTTGAGCCGGAGCATTATTTAAAGCAACGTCCATAAAAGATAATAATACTTTGTATATATTATCGCTTGTATTTGATTTTTTGTCAAGTACATATTTTACTGCTTTAGCTACACTTCCATAAGAATTTTCTAGTGCAAGGGCTGTTTTTTCTTCATTTAGCCTCAATCTCTTCATTAATATGGATCTTAAAGTATTTTCAGATAGAGGTGAAAATTTTAATTCCATCATGCGGGATCTTAAAGGTTTCATACCATCTTGCACTAATTTATTAGTATCCGAAGTTATTAGAATAAATATATTATTATCTGAAGGCTCTTCTAAAGTTCTTAAAAAGATATTAGGAGCTCTCTTATCCATTAATTCTATGCCTTCTATGATAATAATTCTCTTATTTGATATTCTCGGCTTTCTGTATGTTAATTCTATAATATTTCTTACTGTATCAAGGGGGATTACCGTATGTATTATATTATAATATATCTTCTTTAAGGCACTAAAAAAATCGCCTTCTATAGAAATTTTTTTCTTACCGCCTTTATTTTTAGCTATATTTAAAGCTTCTTTTGATTTATTTCTGAATATTGAATCTATAAACTCAGCATTATCTGCATTCAATTCATTTAAAGTGTAATTAACAGCCAAATAATAAGGTTCTATTAAAGCATATCTTGAAGTTTCTTTTTTACTTCCAAGCATATATTCTTTAGGCTCGCTTACCGGATAATTATCATAACTATCAAAAAGCATAGATTCAACTTTATACAGTATGGAACGGCATGCAGAATAAAAATTATTAAATAAATGAGGCATTTTATATTCTAAATATTGATTAAAATAAAGCTCAGCATTTCTAAATCTTTCATCTGTGCCTGCTACTATAACATCAGGGTGTTTATATTGATCTATCATTTTACAGGATTTACATTCATCGCAGTAAGTACCGTTTCCTCTTTCGCAGCATATAGCTTTAGCATAGTTTAAAGCACTTTCAAATTTTCCAATTCCTTCATCTCCATAAAAAAGATAGGCATGATGAAGTCTGCCGCTTTTATATATTCCTGACATTATTTTAAGGGGAGTTGTTTGTCCTAATACTTTAGCCAATATTAAACCTCTGACGATATATTTTTTATAAATACATGTATAAAGCATAAATAAAATTATATCAACAATAATTTTTAGCTTTTAAATTATAACTATAATAATGACGATATTTTACTGTTGAGTTTTAATTTTTTATTAGAGCATAACAATATAATAACGAGGAATATTTTAATGGCTGCAAATGATGATATAACAAAAAAAGATTTAAGTGAAAACAATGATAATAAAATTGTAAATATTTCTGAAAGACTAGATAAGTTAGAAAAAGATGTTGAAAGTATTTTATCCGATGAGAAAATAACAGACGAAGAAAAAGAAAATCTTATCAAGGAAATTTTACAAAATGAAGAGTTTTTAAAATCTGCAGCGGAAACCATAAATAAAGATAATTCAAAATATGATGAACTTGTCAATGAATTAAAAGAACAATTGTCTAATAGTTTTGATGATAAGATAGACGAAAAAATAGAGAAAAATAATGCTAATTACAACAGCATAATGTTGGAACAAAATCTTAAAAATTTTAAAGATTTTTCTAATTTGAGAAAGAATCAGAAAGATTTAGAGACTTCTATAACTGAAAATAATACAAAATATGATGAAGTTATAAATGATATTAATAATATCAATGATAAATTAGATACTCATTCAGAAGAATACAAAAAAGAAATAGAAGCTATAAATAATAGATTAGAAGAATATAAAGAGGTGCATAATAAATTTTTAGAAGAAAATATAGAACATTTTAATAATTTCAAAGAAGAATTATCTAATAACATTGAAGAAAAGATTGATGAGAAGATAGAAAAAAACAATGCTAATTATAACAGCATAATGTTAGAACAGAATCTTAAAAATTTCAAAGATATTTCTAATTTGAAAAAGAGTCAAAAAGATTTGGAAGATAATCTCAAAGAAAATGTTTCTAATATAGTAAGTGCTTCTATCAATGAAAATAATTTAAAATATGATGAAGTTATAAATAATATTAATAATAAATTAAATACTCATTCAGAAGAATACAAAAAAGAAATAGAAACTATAAATAATAGATTAGAAGAATATAAAGAGGTGCATAATAAATTTTTAGAAGAGGAAAAATTAGATAATCTCAAAGAAGAATTATCTAATAGTTTTAATGATAAGATAGATGAAAAAATAGAAAAGAATAATGCTAATTATAACAGCATTATGTTGGAACAGAATCTTAAAAATTTCAAAGATATATCTAATTTGAGAAAGAGTCAAAAAGATTTGGAAGATAATCTCAAAGAAAATGTTTCTAATATAGTTGCTGCTTCTATCAATGAAAATAATTTGAAATATGATGAAGCTATAAATAATATTAATAATAAATTAGATTCTCATTCAGAAGAATATAAGAGAGAGATAGAAAGTTTAAATAATAAAATAAATGAATCCAAAGAAGAGAATGTTAAATTTTTAGAAACTGAAAAAGAAAATCTTAATAAAAATTATGAGAATGTGCTTATTGATATAAAAGACATTAATGAACAAATGGAAAGATATAAAGCCATATATGATGAAAAACTTTCCACAGCAGAAAATCAATTCAGTACATTAATGTTGGATCAGAATTTAAAAAATTATAATGAGATTGACACTTTAAAGAAAGATCATTCAGATTTAAAAGATGTTGTAGAAAGAATAGATAATACAGTAAGTATAAATAGTTTAAAATATGATGATTTAATAAATGATATTAATAATAAATTATCAGATAATTCATTGAAATACAGAAGAGAGTTAGAAAGTTTAAAGAGTAAATTTGAAGAATCCAGAGAAGAGCAGAGTAAATTTTTAGAGGAAGGAAAAGAAAGCTTTAATAATCTCAAAGAAGAATTATCTAATAACTTTGATAATAAGATAGACGAAAAAATTGATGAGAAGATAGAAAAGAATAATGCTAATTATAACAGCATAATGCTAGAACAGAATCTCAAGAATTTTAAAGAAATATCAGATTTGAGAAAGAATTATAAAGATTTAGAAAATAGCATAAAAGAAAATATTTCTAATACAGTTTATGCTTCAGTAAATGAAAATAATTCAAAATATGATGAGCTAATAAAAAATTATAGATGATAAATTATCTTCTTATTCAGAGGAAAATAAAAAAGAGATAGATAGCTTAAATACTAGATTAGAAGAAGCAAAAGAAGAACAAACTAAATTCTTAGAAGAAGAAAAAGAAACTTTAAATAATCTAAAAGAAGAATTCTCTAATATTGTAGATGAGAAAATAGAGAGAAGTAATGCTAGTTATGGCAGCTTAATGGTAGAACAAAACTTAAAGAATTTTCAAGAAATTTCAGATATTAAAAAGAGTTGTGAGGATTTAGGAAATTCCATAAATGAAAATAATGCTAAGTATGATG
>CASGDY010000149.1 GCA_949300355.1 uncultured Brachyspira sp. | reverse complement strand
CAAAATCATTATACATAAACCAAATTCTTTTTAATGATTTTAATTTAGAAATTTCATCTAAAAATAAATTACAAGGCAAATCATACAAATCAAGCTCTTGAATATTTTCTAATTCTTCTTTACTTCTTGGAAAATTTTGTATTTCTAAATCCGAAGCCCAAGAAATAATTTTATTAAAATCTTTATCTGACAGCATAAAATAAATTAATTAATAAGATTCTTTACTTCGTCCCAGCTCAATTTATTAATATCGCCCATAGAATCACCCACTACAGTATCAATCAATAAACGTTTTTTGTTTTGAAGTTCCAGTATCTTCTCTTCTATAGTGCCTCTTGTTATTAGCTTATAATTAGTTACAACGCGTTTCTGACCTATTCTGTATGCTCTGTCAGTGGCTTGATCTTCAACAGCAGGATTCCACCATAAATCATAATGCATTACTGTGTCCGCCTGAGTAAGAGTAAGTCCTGTACCTGCTGCTTTAAGGCTAAGTAAGAATATAGGGGCTTCTCCAGCATTGAATCTATGAACTAAATCCATTCTGTCCTTTGTGGCCCCATCCAAATAAAAATAATCTATTCCCAATTTCTTGAAAGCACTGCGCATAAGATTAAGCATTCTAGTAAATGAACTGAATACTAGTACGCTATGTCCGCCTGAAATGGCTTCTTTAATCATCTCTATAAACATATTAAACTTACCGCTTGTATGGCTTTCACCGCGTAAATCTTCATGCATTAATCTTGGGTGGCAGCATACCTGTCTTAATCTTGTTAATGCTGAAAATATTTCTATATGTGATTGAGCAAAACCTTTTCTTTTAACTGTTTCAAAAATTTCTATTCTAGCAGCTTCAAGTATTGACATATAAAGTTCTTTTTGATCTTTAGTTAAATCGCAGTAGCTTACAACTGTATGTTTCGGAGGCAAATCTGTAAGTACATCTGTTTTTAATCTTCTTAATATGAAAGGTGCTATTCTAGTTTTTAAATTATCCAATGCTTCGCTTGAACTATCCAAACCTGCAAGTATAGGAGCTTCATAATCTTCAACAAAGTCCTTATGCTTACCCAAAAATCCCGGCATAAGAAAATCAAACATTGACCACATCTCACTTATGCTGTTTTCTATAGGCGTACCGCTTAGAGCAAGTCTTTTTAATGATTTTAAACTCTTTACCATTTTGGCATTCTGAGTATTGGCATTCTTTATATGCTGTGCCTCATCAAGTATAAGATAGTTAAACTCATTTTCGCTTAATGCTTTTACATCGCGTCTTAATGTAGAATAGGATATAACTGCAACATCATAATTGCTTACAGCCTTGATTTTCTTCATTCTAGTTTTTAAATTACCGGATAAAACTATAACCTCAAGAGAAGGAGCAAATTTCTTAATCTCGCATTCCCAGTTGGCAACGCATGAAGTAGGAGCAACAACTAATGAAGTGAGTTTATTTCCATTTTCTTTTTCTTTTAATATTGTAGCTATAGTCTGAAAACTTTTACCAAGTCCCATATCATCGGCAAGTATACCGTTTAATGACATATCAGCCAATTTTCTAAGCCATTTATAACCTATTAATTGATAGCTTCTAAACTCTCCTACTATATCTTTAGGAGGAGTCTCATCATATTCAACACGTTTTATATTTGCTATAGTATCAACTGCATTATCATCTAAATCCAATTCTATTCCGCTATGTTTCTCAAGCATATCAGCGAAATAAGGAGCACTGAACATAGGAAGCAAATATCTGTTATCCTCTTTCTGTTCTATAGGATTTTCTTTGAACATCTTAGCTATATAATCGATTACTTCCAAATCTATAGGCACAAATGAACCATTCTGAAGCCTTATATACTCTTTATTTTCAACCTTTACAGCCCTTACTATTTCTGATAAATCATGAAGTTCTTTAACTCCTTCAAATGAAAAATTAATCTCAAAGAAGTTAATATCCTTAGTTAAAGAAACTCTCATTTTAAGAGGCTTAACATTCAATTTTAATGATTTGAAAGATTCACTATAATAACAAGTCCAGCCCCTATCCTGAAGTGCAGGAAGTATTTTATAGCATAAATAGAATATCTTCTCATCATCTGAAGCAGCAAATGTATAATCTCCTACCTTCTCCAAATATTTTGATAAAGTTCTGCAGAAATATTCCTCTTTTTCAGTATCTCTATAAATTTCTGTAACCTCATTATCAAACATATTGCTGCTTGTAAACTTTCCGGAATAAGGATCAACAGTAAAAGAACCATATTTAAACTTTATAGTAGAAAATACATTAGTTCCGTCATAATCCAAAAATACCAATGCCTGAGCAGGAAAAGCTAATATATCATTCTCTTTTATATCTTCAGGAAGTTCTATATTATCAAAATCTTTTTTAAGATTAGGAAGAACCCTTGAACAGAAATCTTTTATATAATCTTTTTTTACTACTATGCTGTCTTTAAAAATATTCTTTTTTATTCTAGGGTATGAAGGATTAGTCTCATAAAAAATATCTTTATAAAGTACAAAATCGCAGTTCTCACCGAATGTATAAACTCTATTTAAATCAACATCTTTAATGCTGAGATTAAGCACTAAATTCTTACTTTCATTATAATAGCTTTCTAACTGTAAATTTAATACTTCATCGCTGAATGTAATTACTCTGCTTTCAAGTCTTATATTAGGAACATCTTTTAAAAGCGATAAACATTGATAAGCATTATAATCTTTGAACCATAATTTACCATTTTCCTGTATCTGCTTAGCTTCCGCATACAAATTATTCAAAAATCTTATTAATTTAGCTTCCGCCTTGCTGAAATCTTCAAGCTCTATTACCCTTTCATCATCTTCTATATTCTGCTTCTCTCCAATAACGCATGAAAATAAGAAACTTTCAAGCTCACCTACCCTATACTCTTTTTTATTTTCTAAATCTATTAATTTTAAAGAAAGCCCCAAAGTTCTTTCATTGTTGTTATCGCCTCTTAAAGATAATAATACAGATAAACTATAATACTCCCTATAAAGATTATCCCTGTAATTATCCATTAAAGGAGATCTTGTATAATATAGCCATTCTTTTCTTGAAGGGTCTATCATTTCTGATGACTCTTCTTTCTTGCTTCTGTCTATTCTTTTATTATCGCTTTCTGTAATAACTACACTGTTTACTATAGTTTTTATAGATGCCTTTGCTAATTCATCATTTTCTTTAGCATTGGCATTTAAATTTAAAAAAGGATTATCATTTTCCTTAATTTTCTTTTTAGACTTACCCCTAGTATTCATTCCCATAACCTTACTATATTTATACACATTATTTTGACGGCTTTTATAATAATAGAATTATTAAAAAAGTCAATATCATATATTGTATAAAAAAACATGATTTTTGATAATATGTAAAAAAGAATAGTTTTTTATATATTATGATAACTAGATTATGTTAACATTATATATATTTATAGTTGTTTTTTGTATATTTTATTAGAATATATTCAAATCTTTGAAATAATTTTTAGCATCATTATAGCCCTGTTCTATTCTCTTTTCAGCACCTTTAGGAGAGAAATCAAGTACACCCTTAAAAAAATTGCCTAAATCTTTAGAGGGATACATTTCATAAATATTAACATTATCCTTCTTTTTCACAGGCTTTTTATAATCCAAATGAATAACTATTATATCTGTACAATCTTCATAAAGATAAAGAGGCTCTATAGGACAATCATCTGTATAATAGCCATCTAAATATAATTTATTATATATTTTTTCTATTGGAAACACAGCTATGAGTGCAGAAGCGGCTAAAAGTATCTTTTTTATATCATCATTAGAATGACCGTTTAATTTGAAATATTTTGACTTTATAAAAAAAGGAGCATTGTACTCTGTACAGGAAGCGTATATATTAAAATGATAATTTGACAAAAGATTAAGATCAATATATTTATCTATAATTTCAATTAATCCTTCTCTTGAAAATATACCAAATATGGAAGATTTATCAATTTTAAAATAGTCCTTAATCTTTTTAGACATTAAAATTTTTGTTTCTATTTCTTTTGTCCAAACTTTCTCAGCCATTTCATAATCATTCATAGCCATAAGACAGGCATTCAAAGCACCTACAGAAGTACCGGAAATGGCATTTACTTTATCATATATGCCAGATTCTTTTAAATATTTCCATACGCCTATATGATAAGCACCTCTTCCGCCGCCTCCGCCTAATACAAGTCCGATTCTTTTCATAAGCTAAATATACTTAATTTAAAAAAATGCTATTGCATATCAAATACACAATAGCATAATATTTAAGCAATAATTAATTGATTAATTACCGCCGTTATTCTGATTCAAAGAAGACTCAAGTCTCTTTCTTTCTCTTTCAGCCTGCTGTAATTCGGCCTGCATTTGATAATATGAAGCGAGTCTCTGCTGTCTGTATTCTTCTATACGGTCTTTTTCATCATCCATTCTTCTCTTATTATCATCTAAACGAGTTTTTGTCATAGCAATACTATTTTCAACAATACCTCTTGTTTGAGAATAAGGGGTTACAAAATCGCTCATAGCATAAGCAACTCCTGTATCCGGTATATCATCGCCTGTTGTATCATTAGAGAATAATTCTTCTATACCGTCCATCTGAGTTTCTATTTTATTCATGAATTTTTCTTCATCTACCTGTAAGAAACCTTTTTTTACTTTAGACCAATCCTCTCCGGCATCTCCTCTGTTTATTCCTATCTGATCAAGAAGTGCCAATTCCTCGCCGTACTCTGTTTCATAAGCATCAGCAACAATCATTCTTACCCTTTGAGATAAAGTGCTTACAAGAGTATTTCCGCTGAATACTCCTACATAATAAAGCTTCTTTCTAAGAGCATCATCTGTCATATCAGCATTAAACTCTACTCCCAAAGTAGTAGCCAAATCATTCAAATCGGTTCTATTCATAGTTTCAAGTCCGTCTCTGATATCTCTTGCTAAAGGTCTTTGCATAGTATCATTAAGAAGGTCTATAACTTCATTATAAGCCCTTATAAAATTGGCTATAGCATTAACTACTCCCTCTTTATCGACTTCAATTGTAGCGGCAAATGCTTCAGGAGTAACTTTTTTGGCTGTGATATTAAGTCCATTAACTACATCATTAAACTCATTGCTATCGCTTAATACATCAACTCCGTCTATAGAAGCTCTAGCATCTGCTGCCTCTGAAACTAAATAATTAGGGGCATCTTCCTCCTTACCCATATCCTCAACTAATAAATCCTTATAAAATACATTATAACCAGGATTCTTATTGATAAGAACAACCTCTGTTATAACATCGCCCGGCTCAAACTGTCCGCCTATAGGTATATTGAGTCTTTGCCATGAGGCACTTATAGTAGGCAAAGCAAAGAATTTTTCTGCCTCATCTCCTGCTTTATTGATATATTTTACACCTATAATTTCGGAATTAAATCCTGCAGCATCTATTGGTTCAGGAGCTTCTGCTTCAAGTCCTTCTTTTGCCTTCCTTTCAGCTTCCAAAGCATCTTTATATTTCTTTATATCTTCAAAAGTCCTTGAACTGTCGGCAGGAGATAAACCTTCTCCGTATAATTCAACATCTTTATATATTACACTGTCTATTTTATTAAAAGTTACACCTGTATCAGGTATAGACAAATCAACTGTAGGAGGCATAATAGGAGCTTCTTCATCATCTAAAGTATCAGAAACTCTGGCTGTTATAGATAAAGTGATATTTTCATTAGCTTCTGCCTCTCTATGTAATGGAAGTGATAATTTATTCTCGCCTTTAAGTACTATAAAGTCATTTTTTACCATATAATTAGTAGTTAAATTATCTGATTCATCTTCCCATTTATTCAAAAGCTGTTCATTAAATATATGTCCCAAATGCCTGTAAGGGCGTCTAGTAAACATATTAAGCTCTTTTAATATTCCTGATTCATCGCTTACAACCTCAACTATATTTTTAGAACCTGTTTTAACTAAATCCATAGTAAGAACTTGTAAATTTCTTGATTTTTGAGTTATTGTAGTTTTTATTTTCTTACCGAATGCCTTATCTATGGCTTTTTGTAAATTTACCAAGCTTCCGCCTGCAAAGTCTATAGTAGTTTCTTCTTCTCCTATCTTAAGAACTATTTTTCCTGCAGGAAGAGTATCAGCCATATTAAATGCCTTTGATGAGAATTTCTGGCTAGCTGCTATATCCTTAATAGCTATATCATAAGTGGTAGTATTAGCCAATCTATTAGCTGCAACAGTGAAGTAATCCGGTATTCCTTCTCCCGTACCTACATAATTTTTGAAAGGAGAACGAAAGCCGTAAAGTTCTTTTGAGGCTGTAGCAAGTGTATCTAATCTGGCTTTTAAATCTTCATATGCAGATATTTGTCTTTGATAATCTCTTGCATTATCTGCCAAATTAGATAACGCGGTGCTTCTTTTATTCACCTCCGCTTCTACTGCATTTTTATATACTTCATCAAGAAAAGCTTCACTTGTTGCCATATATACACCTCTCCTTACAATAATATATATTAATAAAAACTAAAATTGTAATGTATTTGTAAAATAAATCTATTTTTAAATTATCGGAACAATGAAAAAAATAATGATAATAATATTTTTTATTTGGCAGTATTATTTTTTATATTGATTTTTTTATAAATATAGTATGCTATGGTACGGTAAAAACAATCAAGGAGCGATTTATGGAAATTTCAGACAAGAGCTGGGTTGTCGCGTTAATTTCAGCAATATTCTTACCAGTACACAGATTCTATGCCGGTAAAATAGGAACAGGCATATTGTATCTTATTACATTCGGCGGATTGGGTATATGGCGGATTGTTGACATCGTAATGATCATACCGGACAAATTTACTGATAAGGAAGGAAGAAAACTAAAAAAATAAGTAAATTTGAGCAGATCAATGAAGGTTAGTATTATTATGATACTAACCTTTTTTATTAAATATCAAAAATTTTATTTTAGAATCTGATTTATTAAAACTTCTTCCCATAACTTCAAAACTTTTTCAATCATATTTTCATTGCTTTACAATATAAAGAGTTAATAACCTGCTTTAATTATAATAACAAATATACATCTCCTGATTTAGTATACTAAAATAGTTATATTCACAAAACAAACAATAAAATCAGTTTTAATCAAATATATAATAATATCAAGCCCTTTTTAAAAACATTAAATTTCTTTTAGTAAACTCTATAATCTCATCTTCTGTCATCTTATCAAAGCCTAGTCTTTTTTCCTCCTC
>CASGDY010000148.1 GCA_949300355.1 uncultured Brachyspira sp. | reverse complement strand
GAACCATTAGGGCCTACAAGTGCTATTATTTCACCTTTATTTATATCAAAATTAACATTTTTCAAAATAACATTATTATTAAATTTCTTTTCTATATTTCTAGCACTAATCAATATTTCCATTATAACCAACTCAATATTATTATAATATATACAAAATTTTTTTTAGTTTATCAATCTTTTGTTGTTCTTTTTCCCGCCTCATACACTCTGCGGACTTCGTCAAAGAACCATACGAAGTACGCCTACGGGAAGAACCTATATCCTCGACAAGCTCGGATACGCTTCGCGAAAGACTGCATTTTTAGGGTATATCCTATATTTAATAGGCATGTTTTTAATATAAAGTTCTAGCAATTGCGTTTTCGCAAAGCGTACCTGCAGCAGCTACTTTTTTGTGCGGCAAAAAAGTAGATAAATTTACATAAAGTCCATCAGTTAACAAACTTAATTTTTTCAGTATAAACCCGCTGCATTAATAAAATTAACACAGCAGGCATACTAATTTACTATAAACTATTATAATAAATTAATTGTTAGTTGTAGTTGTTACGTTAACGCAGCAAGAACAACAACAAGAACAGCAACATCCTCCAGGAGTCAATACAACAGATTGGCTTTTTAGAGAACATGTTGTGCGTACTTTTGAAGAATATTTAATCATATAAAACTCCTTTTGATGTTTTTTTATATTAAATCCTTATGCATTAAATACATAAGAAAATTAATATCTTCTCATATTTTCAAATTGTCCGAAATAATACATTGTAAAAGATATATTAGCCATTATAGAGGGAAGCAAACTTCCGCTGTACTCAAATGTAATGGCATTAATAGTGATAACAACAAAACAAGCTATAATAAATATAAATGCCTGTTTAATACTTGTTACTCTAAAAATCTCTTCAAATGAAAATAACATACCTACTATTAAAATAGTAAAAAATAAACTTTCAATTTTACTTCTAACAGCTAAATATATTACTCCATTAAAAAACAAACATTTTATTATACTGGCCAACATTATTAACAGCCATTTAGGATTGCTTCTTGAAGAATAAAGCATATCTACAGAAGGCACTAATAATATATTATTAAATATAACATTTGTTTTTATATCTTTATTAAACAAACTTACTGACGCCATAATAATTTCAAAAGAAGAAATTACTGCAAAAATATTAATAAAAATATAAATAATATATTTTCTCTCTATATGTAAATATAATAAAATATTTTGTTTATGCAAAAAACTAATTATTAAAGCAAAACTCAGCATAAAAATCCAATATATATAAGTACTTACATAAACATACATTTCATTATATTCAAGTTTGCTGTGATTCATCAAATTAAAGCATATATTATTGATTATATTATTATGCTCCAAGAACTTAATTAAAATTCCCAATATAAAAGATATAAGTATATATGGTATAATATGAACAAATATCAATTAAGCCTCTCTTTTTTATTTGATCTATTTGATGATAATATATATAAAATCATATTCTGTGAAAAATGTGTAATAGCTGGTATTATCACACTAAAAGAAGAATAAACAAATAATAATGAATATATTATACCAACAATAAACTTTTGAAATACTGCATTCGCACCGAAATATATATGATTAATGGAATATACAAATGATGCCGTTATAATAACAATAAAAATATTCACTTCCAATACATTATATAAAATATAGAAAAATACTTGCCTAAATATTATTTCCTCACAAACGGCACCTGTAAATATGATTATAATATCAATAAATATATTCTTCTTTTCTATAATTTTATGAATTTCAATATTTTTAATCCAAAATTTGTATTTAATAAAATGAAAAATCATTCCTTCAAAAATTTCTATTACAATGCATACAAAAGACATAATAAAAGCTAAAATCACAAAATAAATATTAACATTATAATTAATTTCACCAATATACCCAGTAAAATATACTATTATCACAAATAAAAGATAACTTAAACTATTTGGAAGTATGCTGTTAACATTTCCTAAATTAAATTTATAAAATATTCCAATCAAAGAAGTCGGAAAAGAAACAGCAAGTAATACAAGAACTGCACTAAGGTAATGGGTGTGGAAATTCATTATTTGAAATTCCTCCATTTTCAATTATTCTAGTATGATTGCTGTATGGGAAAGCTGGCATTGACATTTGAACAAGCTCAGGAATATATACACGCATTACATGCAAATCTTTGTCAGCTATTTCTGAAGGCGTAATATCCAAATAAACTGCATATTTTGAAATATTATAAAGACCTTTAAATAAATATTCTAAATCTTCATCAGTATTTGATTCAAGATTTTTATATTTTTTTAATTGTACTTTTTCTTTAACTTTGCCGTTTATAAATTTCGTTTTTTTATCTTTATCTTTTAAAGAAGCCCAATAATTAACATTGCTGTCAAGATTAAGATAGTTCTTTTCAAATTTAGTTTCCAAATAATCAGCAGGCATAGATAAAGGTCCGTTAACATTTAATGTAAGTATAGCCAAAGCTTCCATAAAAGCTCTGTATATAACTTTTTTAGGATTAAGACCTGAAGAAGCGCCTACAACAATATAAGGAGTTTTATCATCTTTATTTGTAAGCATAACAGTAAATACATAGCCTAAATTAGAATCAGCAGTATAATCAAAAACTCTTACTGTATAATTAATATCTTTTAGAATAAGATTAATAGTTTCATTAAGAATATCATCATCAATAATAACTTCTTGAACTTTACTGTCAGTATACCATTTTATCATGCAGCTGTCGCATTCTATGATTTCATTTATAGCAGATTTCAAAGCCAATTTAACATTTTTATGACTTGCACTACCCTTTGAAAATCCGCCTATAAATACTTTTTCATTTTTATCCCTTCTGATTATATGGGATAAAAAGAAATTCTGTGCCGGTACATAATACTCTTTTTCATTATCAAACAAAGAAGGAAGAAGCACCCAAGATAATATATCATCTTCTGTAATATTTTCTAAAATTCCAATACTGTTTAATTTATTACAATCTTCATCATTATATATTTTAACATATTCCCAAGGTATTATATTATCAGGATACTTTTCTTTTAATTGATTATAGGAAGCATATTTTAATTTTTCTTCAAAATATAAATTAGCTGTAAATAATGCATATCTCTCAATGCCCTCTCCTAATAATCTAATAACAGCCTCATCTCTATAAATACCGTAACCTGAAAGATGATAATTAACTTCAGCATTATCGCCTAATAATATTTTATGATAGTTTGGAAGCATTGCTGTGCATGTATTAATATTTTCAGAAATAACAGAATTAGCCTGCATTATAATTATGGAATCCAAAATTCCTGTTTGATGCCCGCAAATAGAATTATATTTATTTAACACATTTTTATGGCTTGGGTAATAATTAATCATAATATTCTCATCTTAATAAAATTATTTTATTATAACTTTGCTTGAAAACTTTTCTATTATTTCTTTTGAAGAAGTATACATTTCATTATATTTAGCCTTGCTTATATGTCCGCATGCAGGGCAGAAAGGCACCCTTAATAAATCCTGAATTTGTATTTCTATCAAAGGTATATAAACATTTATAACACGTCCTGCAAGTTTGCATTTACCTATAGCAGCAAATAAAAATGCTTCATATAATGCGAGAGAAGTAAATGTCTGCAAAATAGGCGTTATATAAGTTCTTTTACTGTTTGCTTTAAAATTCATAGTTTGTTTAACAAATTTATTATAAACTGACAAACTTTCATTTCTAGCTATTACCCTATTTTCAAAACATTCATAACAAGCAGTTTCCTTTCCCTTTATTGTAGTAATATTCAAAAATGGTCCGTCTAATATAGATATGATTATAGGAATTGATTTTTCAAGTAAAAGCCTATTAATATTTCTAAGCAAATTTAATCTCGGCTTCTCTATACTTACAACTACACAAGACATATCATCAAATAATTTTAATAATTCTTTTTGCTTTTCAATGCTTTCAATAGCATCGGTTGTATCAGTAAGGTTTGACTTTTCTATTTTTTTTATATCTTCAATGTCCATAAATTTAAGATTTATATAAATATCCTCTGACATTAATTTTGCATAATCTTTTAATCTGTTATTATCAGTTATAAACATTACTTTATTTTTCTGAACCTTGCTTTCATCTGGTATATCATAAAAATATTCTCCTATAAGTTCATATACCATATTAGGCAAATTATTATTTTTATCATCATATTCTAAAAATCTATTTCCTATCAAAGAAGATATAATATCATTCAATAAATTAGTATCTTTTTCATCAAGAGAAAATTTCTTTACTATATCATCAAAATATATAGTTTTATCATCTAAAAATTCTTTAGCAATGAATATAATAACTTCTTTCATTTTGTTATTTACATCATTAAGATTTAAAGAAGCCTCATCAAAATTCCATATTCCTTTTCTAAATCTAAGCTCATCATCAGAATTGAAAAAAATACTGACATTATCATAAAGTTTAATATTTTTATTAGACATTTTTCAGCAACCTATTATTATTTTTTATATGTTTTCTAATACTATTAATACAATAAAATTATTAAATTATTTTGAAAGCAAGGTTAAATGAATAACCTGATTAGAAAGCCCGTCAATATTAAGTAACTCTTCAGATACAGTTTTATTAAATCCTCCAATATCGCATGCCAAAATACCGCTAGCCGCTGCAGTAAGCTGTATATTCTCTGCTATTTCTCCTGTTTCTATCAATGCAAATTGAAGTCCCATATCTCCATACTTTCTTGAGTTTTCATATATGCTGTACACATAATAAACTGATAAAGCCGCCTTTCTTAAATCTACACCGAAAACATTATTATTGTAGTAATTTTCTAAATCATTATTATTGAATAATTTTATTCTTTCAAGCGAATGAGTAAAAGGCATATACTTATATACCTTTTTCAAGATTATTTATATTAAGTGCAGCTATATAGAGATAAATAGGATAAAGTCCTCCTCCTGAAGGAGCTGTTCTTAACTTTGATATATATTGTTCTCCAAAAGTTATTGTACCATATTCATTTTTATTTAGATTAAAATTAAAATCTCCTGAAATTCCATCTCCGTAATAAAGCAAATTTGATAAATCAACTAATGTTAATGGTTTGCCTTTAAAATCTCTTCTGCTTCTTCTCGATCTTATCACAGAACCTATAGGAACATTAATATTTTTATAAGGAGGAAGTTTAACAGCATTTCCCTTTTTGTGTATCTCTTCTTCTAATAATACTCTATTGCTTAAAGCAGCATCAATTGGAAATGATGAGTAGCTTACAACATCAAGCATTGCAGATAAATCTATTGATGATTTTTTAGAGTTTAAAAGATATTCTTCACTAATATTTCTGTTTACTTCGGAATGCATTGCTCCTCTGTAAGAAGATTCCAAAGTTTTTATTCCTATACTGTCAGTATACATTGACATAGGTATATTTGATGAAAAATTTACTACACTAAAAAGTAAAGGTATTTCTTTTGCCTCTAATTCTTCTTTTGTTATTTCTATTTTCTTTACTGAATCATTTTTATTTTTCTTCTTTATGCTTTCCATTAAATTTTCCGCTGAACAATTATATCAAATAATAACCAAGAATAATAAATTTCATAAAAATATAACCAATTATTTTCATACAACATTGAAAAACAATGATAAATTTTATATACTATAAACATATTCTAACATTTTCTAAGGAGAACTAATATGATAAAGAAATTATGTACTGCTTTATTATTAAGTACAATTCTTTTATTCTCTTTTTCCTGTTCAAATTCCGCTTCTAAAAAAACAGGGAATACGGGAAGTTTAACCATCATACATATGAATGATACTCATGGACGAGATGAAGAAGAAAAAATAGTAAATAAAGAAGCTGATCCGCCTCAAACTAATTATATGTATGGGGCTGCAAGGAGAGCTTCTTATATAAAACAAGTGAAAGCCACAAATGATAATGTTTTAGTACTTCATGCAGGAGATACTATCACAGGAAGTGTTTATTCTACTGTATTTCAGGGAAGAGATGAAGTTGATATTATGAATATGATAGGAGTAGATGCTGCTGCAGTAGGAAATCACTTTGTAGATTACGGACTTGACAATTTTACTGAAATAATGAAAGAAAGAAAATTTCCTACTCTTTCTATTAATATAAAAAATAAATCTGATAACAGCTATTATGCTGCACCTTATATAGTTACAAATGTAAACGGACTTAATGTAGCAATAGTAGGGATAACAACAACAGATTCTGTTTATAATCCTAAATATGTAGAAGGATTAGTTTTTGAAGAAGAAATCAAAGCACTAAAAGATTTTATGAAAAAAACTCCTCTTAATACTACTAATGATGTTACAATATTATTAAGTCATTGCGGTTATGATAAGGATAAAGAAATTGCTCAGGCTATACCTAACACTTTTGACATAATAATAGGCGGACACAGCCATACAGAATTAGATAAGGCTGATGTTGTAAATGGAACACCTATAGTACAGGCTGGTTATTATGGAAGATTTTTGGGAAACATTAATTTAAATGTAAATAACGGAGTAATGGATAAAGAAAATTTAAACTACAAATTAGTGCCTATGGATCAAAATATAGAACAGGATAAAGATATGTTGGCATTTATAGCTGAGATGAAAGGTACTGTTGACAAAGAATTTAATGTAAGAATAGGAAGTTTGCCTACTGAATTAGCTCATGACGGAATAAGATCAAATTCTATGCCTATAGGTAATTTTGCCT
The DNA here is from genome assembly GCA_949300355.1 of uncultured Brachyspira sp. Classification (GTDB taxonomy): domain Bacteria; phylum Spirochaetota; class Brachyspiria; order Brachyspirales; family Brachyspiraceae; genus Brachyspira. The sequence continues at coordinate 532 of CASGDY010000148.1, read as the reverse complement.
GCGATTTAGTAATAGACTCTTATAATGATGTTGATATGGTATTAATGAATTCAGGCGGACTTAGAACCCCATTGAAAAAAGGAGATATAACATTAGGAAATATACAAAATGAATTCTTCCCATTCGATAATGAAGTAGTATTAGTTACATTAACTGGAAAAGATGTTCTTGATATGCTAAAAATCTCAGGTCAGAAAAGAGGTGCTGGTGCTTTCCTGCAATTATCAAGAGGTATGGAAGTAAAATATAATGCTAATGGAGAATTATTATCTGCTACTCTAAACGGAGAAAATATTGATGAAAACAAAGATTATGTTGTTGCTTTATCAAGCTTTGTATTCTTGGGAGGAGACGGATATCAGGACAGCGAAGGCAATGCTATAGGAGAAAAAGGAAAAAATATTGTTATGACTGGTAATGATATGAGAGATGCTATGATAGCAAAAATAAAAGAACTTAATAATATACCAGCAAATTATATTGATGAAAAAGCAAGAGTAATATTTGAATAATTTCAATATACGCAAAAAAA
>CASGDY010000147.1 GCA_949300355.1 uncultured Brachyspira sp. | reverse complement strand
GCTTATGTGATAATCAAAAAAAAATTAATTTTTTGTTTTTATTTATGTAAATTTTTTTTTATAATATATTATATTATAATCGGTTATATTGTTTATATGAGAAATTTTAAAGGATAAGTATGATTAGTTTTTTTAAAAGTCAGTCTACAGAAGCCAGACGCGATTTAATACTTCATGGCTCTATCACTAATACATTGATAATGCTGTCTATTCCAACATTAATGATGAGTTTAGTTCAATCAATGATTCCTTTGATGGATGGTCTTTTTCTTAATAATGTAACAGGTACTGTAATAGCGAGCAGCGTCAATTTTGCAGAACCTATAATTAATATGATGACAGCATTATCTCAAGGTTTAGGTGTTGCTGCTATGGCAATAGTAGGTCAGTATAACGGACTCGGAGATTTTGCAAACGCTAAAAAAATATCAACTCAGATAGTAGTTACAGGTGTTTTATTCGGCATAGTAATGGGTCCTGCACTATATATTGTAAGCATACTAGTTTCTATGAATTTACAGCCTGGCATTAAAGAGAATGTATATCAGTATTTATCATTATATAGTTTTGTTATGCCTATGACATTTTTGGCGGCTTTATACAATGGTATAAAGAATGCTAATGGTAAACCGGAGGCTACTTTTATAAGAAGTGTTATACTGCTCCTTTTAAAAATATTATTTAATTTTATATATGTATATTTTATGAAGCTAAAGATAGTAGGAAGTGTATTAGCTTCATTTTCTACTTATGCTATTGTTACAATTTGGATGTATTATGATTTATTTATAAAAAAAGGCGATGACAGATTATCTTTAAAAGATTTTAAAATAGATATTAATATTTTGAAAGAACTTATGATTATAGGAGTTCCTTCAATGCTTACAACATTTTTAAGTAATTTAGGATTTTTTCTTATTAATAGTGAAGTTGAAAAGTATGGTGCTACGGTATTAAACGGACAAGGAATAGCCAATAATATTACAGCAGTATGTTTTAATTTGCCGGCTGCATTTGGTTCTGCCGTTACTACTATGGTTAGTATGAATATAGGAGCGAAATATGCTGATAAGGCTGAAAAATCTTGCTATACAGGAATATTATTAAGTGCAATTACTGCTATTGTGCTTATAGCTATTGTTATACCGCTTACACCATATATGACCAGACTTTTTACAAGGGAGGCAGAAGATTTATATGTTGCTAATGGAGCATTGCCTATATTTGCATTGAGCGTTTTGGGTTTCGGAATAACTATGGTAGTTCAAGGGGCATTAATAGGGCTTGGCCGTACTAGAGTTCCGCTTGTGATAAGCGTGCTTAGAATATGGTTTTTAAGATTTTTATTTATTATTATAACAACTAAATATTTATCCTATTGGTCAGTATTTTGGGGTAATTTATTTTCCAATACTGTTGCTGGAATTATAGCACTAATCATTATATCAAGAGTACCTTGGGTTTCTGTTATTAATTTGAAAACACAAAATAGTATTGTTTTAAGGACAAGACTTTTTATAGATGCTTTGGGTGCTAAATTGTTTCCTAAAAACATTGGAAAAAGAAAAGATTATGTTCAAAAGATGAGAGATAAATTAAGTAAAATAAAAGATCCTGTTAAGCTTGTTCTATTCAGAGAGAAAGAACTTGAGAAGATAGAAAAAATTCAGGAAAAAGAAGAGAAAGAAAAGAAGAAAAAAGAAAGAAGAAAATTAGAAAGAGCAGAATGGAGAATGCAGCTTGAAGAGATGAAGGAATTGAGAGAGAAAAAAAATCAAGAACGTAAGGCTTATAATGAAAATAGAAAAAAAGAGAAAGAGGCTAAAAAATTACAAATGAAGCAGGAAGTTCAGGCTAGAAGAGAGGCAAGACATAAATTAAGAGAAGAAAAAAAGATGGAAAGAGAAAAACGCAGAGAAGAGAGAATGAATTTAAAAAATAGAAATAATACAGAAAATAAATGAGAGAATAAATATTTATGAATAATACAACTTTAGTAATATTAATAGCAGGAAGCTCTAAAAGATTTGCAGGCAAAGTAAAAAAACAGTTTATAAAGGTTGATAATAAGCCTATATTTATTCATACTCTTATCAATATGCTTAAATTTAATTTTAATAATGTTGTTTTAGTTAGTGCTGAAGAAGAGATAAAAAATATAAAAAAATATATTGAAAAAGAATCTCTTATCAAAGAAAAAATAAAAAAGAATATTCATTATATAAAAGGCGGAAGTGAGAGAGTATATTCTGTATACAATGCTATGAGTTTTTTAAATGAGCATAGAGAAGATATTAAAACAGATTATGTATTTATTCATGACGGAGTAAGGCCTTTAGTGAAGAAAAAAGAAATTTCATTGTTATATGAAGCTGTTTTACAATATAATGCTGCTATATTAGCTTCTAAAGTTGTAGATACAATAAAAAAAGTTAATGAAGATAAAACCATAACAGAAACTATTGACAGAACCTATCTTTATAGGGCTGCTACTCCTCAAGGTTTTAAATTTGATAATTACATGAAAGCTATAGAAAAGTATATTAATGATAAAGAAGCTGATTTAGTTACAGATGATGCTGAAATATACAGTAAATATTTCGGAGATGTAAAGATATCTGAATGTTCATCTGATAATATAAAGATAACTAATAGAGAAGATTTAGATATTTTTATAAAATTAAGATAAAATCATATTAATTATTTGCTTTTTTTTTTATTAAATGATAAAATTTTAATAATAAGTTATTAGGGGCAATATATTTTGAAGTGCAATATCTGTGGTAAAGAAAAAGCTGTATTATATATTCAAGAAATAATAGGTAATGAACGCAGACAAATTCATATATGTAAAGAATGCGAAATGAATGGCAATATTATAGAAAAATGTCTAGAATTAGAGTTTAATAATATTGATACTATATTTCCTAATTATAAATCATTGCCTTCAAAAAAGAAGAAGAAAAAAACTCCGCATTCTAATAAAATATGCAAAGTATGCGGATATTCTTTAGATGATTTTCTAAAAACAGGTGTAGTATCCTGTCCTAAATGCTATGAGTATTTTAAATCAGAACTTAGTAAGTATGTAAAAAAAATACATAGGGAAAATAAGCATATAGGAAAAATATCCAACAGAAATTTAACTAATAAAGATATAGAAGCCAAAATTAGTAAATACAGAGAAGAAATAGAACTTCTTATAAAAATAGAAAAATATGAAGAAGCGGCTTTGATAAGAGATAAATTGGATCATTTGAAAAAAGATTTAATATCTAAAAAAACTAAGAGCGAAAAAAAAGATGTCCGTTAATAATACAGCAAATTGGATATACAGAAAAGGTGAAGATGATAATATAGTATTATATTCTAAGATTTCCATTTATAGAAATTTAGATGGTATTAGATTCTTTCACAATATGGATAAAGAAGATTTTAAAAATGCAGATAATATTTTGAAATCTAATATAGAAGAATTAAATCTTAATTTATCATATAAAAAACTTATAGATTTCCCTTCGATTAATATCAGAATGCTTATAGAAAATCTTACTATACCAAGCAATAAGAATATAGTTCATGCATCATTATTTGCAAATGAAGATGAGGATATATCTTTATTAATCAATTCAAATGAGCATTTAGAAATTCAAACTATATCAAGAGGTTTAGAATTAGAGAATTGCTTTAATAAAGCTTATGAAATAGAAAGTGCTTTAGATCAGAAAATGGATTTTGCTTATGATAAGAAGTTTGGATTTCTTACAAGTTCACCAAATATAATAGGTACCGCTATGAGGGCTGAGGTTTGTGTTGCTGTGCCTTGCCTTGCTTGGAAAACCCCTGATAATATAGATTATATAATAAGTGAATGCAATAAAAAAGGACTTGAAGTTAATTTAAAAAATGGATTATTAAACATAAGCAACAATATTATGATAGGTGTTACTGAAAAATTTATACTTGACACTATTATAGAAAAGGTTAAAGAGATATCCGAAAAAGAAAAGAAAATAAGAAACAGAATAAAAAAACTTGATAGGGTTAAGGCTGAAGATAGAATATACAGAAGCAATGCTATATTATTGTCAGCAAGATCTTTAAAATATAGAGAACTTATTAATTATAGCTTATGGCTTAGATTGGGTATTTATTATGATATTATTGATAATATAAATTTGGATACTATATATTATATGGCATTTGTTGGAAAGAATGCCCATTTAAGACATTTATATGAAAAAAGCAGCTATTATAGAAATATTGATGAAATAAGGGCTAATGTTATAAGGGATATATTAAAAAAATAGCTATTTTATAAAGTTAATCTCTACATTGTATTTAAAATTAAAATTCATACCATAAACATTGAAAGTTACAGTTATATCAGCATTGCATTTAAGGCTTTCCGATTGTATAGCACCCAAAGCTGTTTGAAATAAATCTATATATTTTGCTTTAGATTTCATATTCATTTCTCTTGCTTCATTGGCAGGAATTTTTATAATATTTGATTCTTCAGATGATACCGAATTAGCAAATATATCACCTGAAGAATTAATTAGGTTTATTTCAAGTTTTTCTATCGGAAGCTCGAAAGGTAAATTATTTTTTATTTCCAGCAATGTATTTAATGTAATATCAGATAAAGTAATATTATCTATAGAGGCTGATTTTACTGTTATATCAGGCTTATATTTTTCTATATATTCCCTTGTAATTTTATCAGCCTCTGATTTTACTCTAGAGCATGATACAGTTATAATTAATAATAAAACTGATATTTTAATTAATTTCATAATATTTTATTACTTTATCTATAAAAAGTATTATAGTAATTTTATTTATTCTTTAAATGTTAATTCTTTAGTATAAGGGAATTCAAATTTCATTCCATATACTGTGAATGTTAAAGTGATTTTAGCATTACATTTAAAAGATTTTGATTTTATAGCATCAAAAGCAGTTGTAAATACATCTAAATATTTAGCTTTAAAATCTAAATTAATATCTCTTGCTTGATTTGCAGGTATTTTTAATGTTTCTACAGAAGTAGCTGTTGCAAAAGTTTTTCCTGAAGTATTAATAAGATCTATTTGAACTTTATCTATAGGTACTTCAAAATCCAAATTATTCTTTATTTCAAAGAGAGTAGTTAAAGTGATATCTTGCAGTGTTATACTTGATATTTTAGCACTTTTTACTTTTATATCAGGCTTATGCTCTTCTATATAGCTTCTTGTAATTTCTCTTGCTGATGACTTTAATGTTTCGCATGAGGATAATACAAAGAGCATTGATAATATAGAAATTATAACAGTTATTTTCTTAATCATAAATCATACCTTTTTTATTTAATCATATTTATATAACAAATATAACTAAAAATAGTAATATATAATAGTGCATTATCGCTCATAAATTAAACAGCAATTCTATGAATTGTATAAATGTTTTATAATATTAAGTATATCAATATTATGTTCATAATTTTTTAAATTTATTGGTATTATAGAAAACATGTTCAATTTACCGGTTATTATATGAATTTTAAATATTGATTTTTTTGAATTAAAAAAGTTATTTATTAAGTTTGAAAATTCTTTATTGTATAAAATTACATTAAAAGTAATATCTTCACTTTCTTTTGATTTTATTGATATATTATCGCATTCTATATAAGCAAATTTTTCATTCAAACAGTTAATAAGATTAAATTTAAGATTTTCTAATTTTATTTTTATAGGATAATTATTTTTTATATTTAATATTATTTGGAAGTATGTGCTGTCCCATTCAAATTTCTGAAGAACAAGATTTTTAATATGAGCATCTATATTTAATTTCATTATAAACAGATTATATTATAAAAAAGTTACAATCTAAATTAGACTGTAACTTTTTATTTTATAATTAAATATTAATTAGCTAATTTTAAATTGCATTCATGCTCTTCTTTTTTGTACATAGCCTGTCTTTTCATAAGAAGATCGAAATCAATTAAATGTCCGTCAAATTCAGGACCTTCAACGCATGCAAATTTAGTTTGATCTCCTACTTTTACTCTGCAGCATCCGCACATACCAGTACCATCTATCATAATAGGGTTTAAGCTAACAACTGTAGGAAGATTATATTTTTTTGTAAGTAAAGCAACAAATTTCATCATTATAGCAGGACCTATAGCTATAACCTCAGAAATTTTTTCGCCTCTTTCATATATTCTAGTGATCATATCAGTTACAAGACCTTTTTCTCCGTAACTTCCATTATCAGTACAGATAAGAACTTCATCAGATATTTTTTTCATCATATCTTCCATAATGATAAGCGATTTATCTCTAGCACCCAATATAGAAATAACTTTATTTCCAGCTTTATGATGAGCTTCTACTATAGGATGTAAAGGAGCAATACCTACACCTCCTCCAACACCTAAAACTATACCATCTTTTTTTTCTATATGAGTAGGCTGACCTAATGGTCCTATGATATCCATTATTTCATCGCCAACTTGAAGTCCCATAAGTTTAGTAGTTGAATAACCTATACTTTGAGTAACTATAGTAATAGTACCAGCTTCTGCGTCAGCATCGGCTATAGTTAGGGGTACTCTTTCTCCTTTCTCATCTAGTCTGAATATTATAAAATTACCAGCTTTACGATGTTTAGCAATATCCGGAGCTAGTACTTTCATCATGAAAACTTTTTCTGACCATTGTTCTCTGGCAACTATTTTATAGCCCATAAAATTCTCCTTAAAATATTAAAAATAAAAAATAATTATTCTGCTGAAGAAGAATTATTTTCTTCTGCTGCTGTATTTTCTTCAGTAGTATTTTTTATTAAATCAGAGTGTTTAGGTATTTTTACGCCTAATCTTTCTACTAAGCGAGCTTTTTTACCAACTTTATTTCTAAGATAGTAAAGTTTAGCTCTTCTTACTTTAGCTTTTCTTATGATATCAACATGATCTATTCTAGGAGAATTCAATAAGAATATTCTTTCAACGCCTACGCCGTAAGATATTTTTCTAACAATAAAACTTTTATTAATTCCTTTTCCGCGAATAGAAATAACAGTACCTTCATAAGCCTGTAATCTTTCTCTATCGCCCTCAATAATTTTTACCCATACTTTTACTGTATCACCTATTTCAAAAGGTAGTATGGCTTCTTTTTTATATTTTGCTTCTACTAATCTTATCTGTTGATCCATTTGTAATATCTCCTAATTAATTTTATTTATATTAATGTTATTTAATTTCTGTAAGAATCTAAAATAAACAAATATAACATTATAGAATATAGTTGTAATATTCTATCATAATATGTTAATTTTATCAAGTAAAATTCCAAAATAAATTTTAATAATATTAATTTTGTAAATT
>CASGDY010000146.1 GCA_949300355.1 uncultured Brachyspira sp. | reverse complement strand
TTTAAAAATCTTGGTTTGTTTCTTAGTTTTTTGTCTAAGCTCTTTTTCAGTAGAAGGAAGCTGATTGCCTTCTTCATCATGAATAGTAATATTAAGACCTAAACCTCTAAGCTCTTGAACTAATACATTAAAGCTCTCTGGTATACCCGGAGAGGATATAACATCACCTTTAACAATAGATTCATATATTCTAGCACGACCTGTCATATCATCTGATTTAACAGTTAAGAACTCTTGAAGCATATTAGCAGCTCCATAAGCCTCTAATGCCCAAACTTCCATCTCTCCTAATCTCTGACCTCCGAACTGAGATTTACCTCCCAAAGGCTGCTGAGTAACAAGTGAGTAAGGTCCTGTACTTCTAGCATGAACCTTATCTTCAACCAAGTGATTAAGCTTAAGCATATACATATATCCTACAGCTACATCATTTTTGAAAGGCTCTCCTGTTCTTCCATCATAAAGCCTAACTTTACCATTAGGATTCATACCGCTTGCAACGAATGCCTCCCTTAAAGCCTCTTCTTTAGGACCTTCAAATACAGGACAAGCATATTTAAGTCCCATTTTATGACCAGACCAACCGAGCAACATCTCAATAACCTGACCTATGTTCATACGAGAAGGTACACCTAATGGGTTAAGACATATATCTACAGGAGTACCGTCTTCTAAGAACGGCATATCCTCTATAGGCATGATTCTAGCAACAACACCTTTGTTACCGTGACGACCTGCCATTTTGTCTCCTTCCTGTATAATACGTTTTTTAGCAAGGAATACTTTTACTACTTCCTCTACGCCAGGCTTTAATTCATCTCCGTTTTCTCTGCTGTATACTCTTACATCTATAACAGTACCATCTTTACCATGCGGTACTCTTAAAGAAGTATCTTTTACATCTCTAGCCTTCTCACCGAATATTGAGTGAAGAAGTCTGTATTCAGGAGTTATTTCTGTTTCTCCTTTTGGAGTTACTTTACCAACTAATATATCTCCTGCTTTTACTTTAGCACCTATTCTTACAATACCTCTTTCATCTAAGTTTTTGAAAGCAGCATCTGATACATTAGGTATATCTCTAGTAATATTTTCTTTATCTAATTTTGTTTCACGAGCTTCAACTGAAAACTCTTCTATATGTATAGAAGTAAATACATCTTCCTGAACTAATCTTCTGCTTAAAAGAATAGCGTCCTCGAAGTTATAACCTTCAAAAATCATGAAAGCAGCAAGAACATTTCTTCCCAAAGCCAATTCACCATGATCTGTTGCAGGACCGTCAGCTAAAAGTCCTCCAGCCTTAACAACATCGCCAACATTAACTACTGGTCTTTGGTGATAATTTGTATCTTGGTTAGTTCTTTGATATTTTACTAATTCATAAACATCTAAATCATCATCACTATTTTGTTTAGTAGGCTTAATTACAATTTCATCATGAACTACTTTTATAACTTTACCTGCTCTTTTAGCATGAACTGCTATACCTGTTCCAGGCTGACAAATTTTAGCCTCTACACCTGTTCCTACTATAGGAGCTTCCGGATACAATAAAGGCACACTTTGACGCTGCATGTTTGAACCCATCAATGCTCTGTTAGCATCGTCATGCTCCAAGAATGGTATCAAAGAGCTTGAAAGTGATACAATCTGCTGAGGAGAAACATCCATATACTGTACCTGATCTGGTGAAGAATATGGGAATTCACTTCTGAATCTTGTTGAAATAAGATTATCTTTGAAAGTTCCGTCATCATTTAAAGGAGCATTTGCATCGGCAATATGGTATTTCTCTTCGTCATGAGCTGTCAAATATTCTATTTCATCTGTTACTTTTCCGTCAATAACTTTTCTGTATGGAGTCTCTAAGAAACCATGCTTATTTATTTTAGCATAAGTAGCAAGTGAAACTATAAGTCCGATGTTTGGACCTTCAGGAGTTTCAATAGGACATATCTTACCATAGTGAGTATGGTGTACGTCTCTTACTTCAAATCCTGCTCTGTCTCTAGTAAGACCGCCCTGACCTAAAGCATTTAATCTTCTTTTATGTGTAATCTCTGATAATGGATTGTTCTGATCCATAAACTGAGATAATTGGTTTGTACCGAAGAACTCTTTTATTACAGCCTGTATAAGTTTAATGCTAACAAGTGATTGAGGAGTTACTGCCTCCATATCCTGCATTTGCATTCTTTCTTTGGCTATACGCTCCATTCTAGTGAAGCCGGCTTTTATTTGTATAGATAATAATTCACCTACGCTTCTTACGCGTCTATTTCCTAAATGGTCAATATCATCTAATTGTTCTTCGTTTATGAATACTTTTATCAAAAAGCGAATAGTTTCTATTATATCTTTATGTCTTAAAACTTTATCCTGTTCGCTTTCTGGGAAATTTAATCTTTTATTTAATTTATAACGTCCCACATCTCCTAAAGCATAGGATTTAGGGTCAAATACTAAGTCATTACAAGTTCTTACAACGTTTTCTATTAAAGCAGGCTCTCCAGGTCTTATAACATTATAGATTTTAGTGCATGCTTCTTCTTGGTTTTTTGTTGTATCTTTATCTAAAGTATTAATTATGGTAACATTGTCTTTTATTGCCTCCATATTTAATACGGATATTTCTTTAATACCGCTCATTAAAAGTCTTTCAGCTAAGTTAGGGTTGATAAGCTCGCCTGGATTCAATATAATTTCATCAGGGTTTTCTGTATCAAATACTGTAGAATAAGATCTTCTGCCTATTAAAGCTTCTTTAGCATCTTCATCTGAAAGTTTTTCTAATGATATATTATCTACTTCATAAAATAATTTCAAAATTTCTTCATTAGTTGTGATACCAATAGCTCTTAAAAATACTGTAACAGGAAGTTTTTTCTTTCTGTCTATTCTTACATACATTATATCTTTTTTGGTATCGAGTTCGAATTCAAGCCAAGTACCTCTGTCTGGAATTATCTTAGCTACGAACATAGCATCTCTGTCGCTGCGGTTGAAAACTACACCTGGAGATCTATGAATCTGAGAAACTATGACACGTTCAGCACCATTAACAATAAATGTACCTCTGTCTGTCATAGCAGGTATATCACCCACAAATATTTCCTGTTCAATGATTCTTTCAGGGTCTCTTACAGTTAATTGTACTTTTATTTTAAAAGGATAAGAATAAGTTTTATCTCTTCTTCTAGCCTCTTTTTCTGTAATTTTAGGCTCGCCTATAGAGTAAGAGATAAACTCTATTTGCATCTTCTCATTGGAAGCTACTATAGGGAATATAGAAGTTAAAACTTCCTGTAATCCTTCATTTTTTCTCTTATTTTCAGGAACATCCTTTTGAAGGAAGCTTTCATAAGATTCTTTTTGTATAGCGAGGAGATCGGGAGGTTCTATTACAGAAGCGGTTCGTGAAAAGTTTACACGTCCGTTTTCCATCCTATATTTTTTTGCGAACTCTACCCCTCTTTCCGGATATACTTTATTATCTATCTGAATATTATTGGCCATATTAAAAGATCTCCGCTTTTACGCTTTTAGTTTTACTGACTTATTAAATACACTAATAAGAAGGGTATAAAGACTCATACCCTTCCTATATACGAATCATTAATTGTTAATGATATATTTACAAAAATAATTATTTAACTTCAACTTTACCACCAGCTGCTTCTAATTGTTTCTTAATAGCTGCAGCTTCTTCTTTAGAAACGCCTGATTTGATTGTTTCTCCGCCTTTTTCAACAGCATCTTTAGCTTCTTTTAAACCTAAACCGCTAACTGCTCTAACTTCTTTAATAAGAGCAATTTTCTGAGCTGCATCAAAACCTGTAAGAATGATATCAAACTCATTTTTTTCTTCTTCAGCTGGAGCTGCTGCACCGCCTGCTGGAGCTGCTACTACTGCTGCAACTGGCATAGCTGCTGTTACATTGAATTTTTCTTTAATAGCTTCTACTAATTCATGAAGCTCTATAACTTTCATTTCTTCTATTGCTTGTAATATTTCTTCTTTACTTAAAGCCATTGTTTATCTCCTTAAAATTGTTAAAATAGTTTTTTAATAAATAATTTGTCAGCATATTAAGCTGATTTTTTCTTTTCTTCTTCAACACTGTCAAGCACATAAGCAAGTTCTGATATAACGCTTTGCAAACTGTTTGCCAAGCCGGATATAGGAGACTCGAGTGCTGTAACAAGATGAGAAAGTAAAACTTCTCTTGGCGGAATATTAGCTACTACCTGAACATCTGCCGGATTAAGCAAATCTTCACCCATATAGCCGCCTTTGATTTTGATTTTATCATTTTTCTTAGATGCTTCACTTATTACTTTAGCTGCTCCAGGAACATCTTCCTTAGCAAATACTACAGCTGTAGGATTAATGAACATCTCATCTTTTACTTCTCTGCCTAACTCTTTTAAAGCAATATCAACTAAAGAGTTTTTACATATTTTCATTGAAGAAGAAGTCTTTGCTAATTCACGTCTTAACTCTGTAAGCTGTGCTACTGTTACTCCTCTGTAATCGAAGAATACTAAACCAGCACATGCTCCCATAGTTTCTTTAAGCAATGATACTGTTTCAATGTTTTTCTTATTAGGCATAAATACCACCTCTATTATATTAAACTATTTTGATAATACTATTCATATAATGGGATCACAAAATATGACTTCGCTTAAGCAAAATAAGTTTATCACTAAATTAATTACATTTTGATTCTTTTATGATCTATTTTTATACCTACACCCATTGTAGATGTAACACCTACTGCCTTAATATATTCACCTTTTAAGTCTGTAGGCTTTTTTCTTAAAATTTCATCATAGAATACTTTGAAATTTTCATTTAATTTGTCAGCAGTCATAGAAGCTTTACCAATTCCCATTCTTACAATACCGTTTTTATCAGCTCTGTATTCCATTCTTCCAGCTTTGAAACTTTTTACTGCTTGAGCTATATCAAGAGTAACAGTTCCTGTTTTTGGGTTAGGCATAAGTCCTTTTCTTCCAAGAATTTGTCCCAATTTACCTACTTCTTTCATCAAATCAGGAGTAGCGATAGCAACATCGAAGTCTGTATATCCGCCTTTAACTTTATCAATTAAATCTTCAAAACCAACTTCCATAGCACCAGCAGCTTTTGCCTCATCAGCTTTTTCTCCTTGTGCAAATACAACTACTCTTTTTTCTTTACCAAAAGCATTTGGGAATGATAATGTGTCTCTTATTGAGTGTTTAGGTAAGATATTAAGGTTTATTGTTACCTCAATAGTTTCATCAAATTTACAGGTAGCGTTTTTCTTAGCTAATTCAATAGCTTCATCTACGGAATAGAGTTTTAATTTCTCTACTTGCTTTCTTATAGCGTCGTAACGTTTGCCACCTATTTTTTTCTCTTTTGTAGCCATAATTATTTTCTTCCTTTTCTTTCAAACGTTTACTCCCATTTATTATATTAAATAAATGGTATGCTTCTTAATTCTTATTATTCTACTTTAATACCCATAGCACGAGCAGTACCCGCAACTATTTTCTTTGCTGCTTCTATATCATTAGCTGACATATAAGCCATTTTTTCCTGAGCAATTTCTTCAAGCTGCTTTTGATTGATTGTAGCAACTTTAGTTTTGTTAGGCTCTCCAGAACCTTTTTCTATGCCCAATTTCTTTTTGATTAATGTAGAAGTAGATGTTCCTTTAGTAACGAATGTATAAGTTTTATCTTCATACACTGTTATGTAAGTATTTAATAGCTGACCTTTCATTTTAGATGTTTTAGCATTAAAATCCTTAACGAAAGCGGCTATTTGTATCTGCTTCTGACCCAATGCAGGTCCTAATGGAGGAGCAGGAGTTGCCTCTCCGCCTGGTATGCGAACCTTTACAATACCAACCACTTTTTTAGCCATTTTTACTACCTCTTGATTTATTTATTTTTATAATATCTTATTAAATTATAACTTTTTTACTTTACTAAATTCTAATTCTGTAGGAGTACTTCTTCCAAATATCTCGATTTTTACTGTTACTCTTCCCTTATCAGAATTAATATTTTCTATTATACCATTAAGTCCATTGAAAGGCCCATCTATTACCTGAACCTTTTCACCTATATCAAATTCCATTCCAATAATTTCATTGATACCAGTTTTGGATTTTTCTTCTCTATTTTCAAATATACGAGCAACATCTGATTCGCTTAAAGGAGTAGGAATAATATTACCTTCTTCTTTAGTTGTAGCATGACTTCCTATAAAGCCTGCAACTCCTGGAGTTCTTCTAACCATAGACTGTGTAGCATCATTCATAATCATTTTTACTAAGACATAGCCGGGATAAAAGAATTCTTCTTTAGATACTTTTTTACCATTTTTTGTAGAAGTTACTGTTTCTGAAGGTATATATATATCAACTATTAAGTCAGTCATACCATTTTCTTTAGCTCTTTTCTCTATACGCTCACGAACCTTATTTTCATAACCGTGCTGAGTATGAACTATATACCATTTATAATCTTTTATATCAGATATTTCTTCAGACATGTTTTTCACCTATTATATCTATTTTTTCTCATATAACGAATAGCAAAATATATCACAAACAAAACAACTATAGCAAGAATTAGAACTAATGTAATTTTAGAAGATACTAAGCTACCCAAAATAGAACCGTCTAATAATGCCCTTGTCAAAAATGTTACAACATAATCAGCAGCACCCAAAAAAGCTGATGCTAAAATAAGCAATATTATAACAACAACTGTCTGATTCATTACATCTTGACGAGTAGGCCAAACACTTCTTTCAAAGAGCTCTTTTTTTATCTCTTTGATAGAATCAATTATATTATTTTTCTTTTTATCAGCCATAAATATTACCTTAAATTATATTACAACAATCTAGAAAACAATCAGGTCAGACAGGAGTCGAACCTGCAACACCCGGTTTTGGAGACCGGTGCTCTACCAATTGAACTACTGACCCAAAAAAAATTTATAAACAATCTTAATTAAAAGAATTATTTATCTTGATACTTTTAATTCCTTATGAATTGTGTGTTTTTTATCATGAGGACAATATTTTTTTAATTCCAACTTTTCTGGAACGTTTTGTTTGTTTTTTGTTGTTATATAATTCTTTCTTTTGCATTCTGTGCATTGAAGATGTATTTGTTCTGTTTTTACTTTAGCACCTGCCATTTTTTGCTCCTTAAAAAAATTTTAGATAGCCTATAATTTACAAGGTATGCTATTATACAGCTAAATAAATTTTATGTCAATATAAAATTCTAAACTTTTTGCACAGGAGCCAGACATATTGCATTAAGTATTCCTTAATTTCTTGAAGTATAACACAGGTGTATAATAATTTAAAGCAGAATGTATACGTTTAT
>CASGDY010000145.1 GCA_949300355.1 uncultured Brachyspira sp. | reverse complement strand
AAATGTTTTTATATTATTATCAGACATATTAAAATCTTTGACAGCATTGTTATAATCTTTTAATTTATATTCGCAAAATCCTCTATAGTAATATATTTGCTTATCAGGATTACTATATTTTATATATTCATTGAAATCTTCTAAAGCTTCTCTATAATTTTGTAATTTTAATTTAGACTCACCTCTTTTACAGCAGGCAGGATAATAATTAGGCTCTAATTCCAAACATCTGTTAAAATCATATAAAGCACATTCATATAATTCTAATTCTAGCTCTGAAAGTCCTCTATTATAGTATGCCTTAGAATAATTTTTATCTAATAACAAAGCTCTATTAAAATATTCCAATGCCTCAGCATGTAACTTTAAATCCTGCTTTATTATACCAATATTATTATAAGCATATACATTTTTAGAGTCTAATTCTAAAACCTTATTGAAATATTCTAATGCCTCATCATAATTTTTTAAATTGTATTTTGATAATCCTATATTATAATACGCTTTAGTATAATTATTATCCAATTGTATAACTTTATTAAAATATTCAATAGCTTCTTCATACATACCTAAATCATTTTTTATCAATCCTATATTATTATATGTATGAGCATTAGGAGAAATTTCTATAGCTTTAATATAATATTTAATGGCCTCTTCATACATTCCTAAATTATGATTAGCTAAACCTATATTATTGAAAGCCTGAATGCACTTATTATCCAATGATAAAGCCTTTTTATAATACTCAATAGCCTCTTCATACATTCCTAAATTATGCTTAACCAATCCTATATTGTTGTAAGCATTAACATATTCAGAATCAATACTTATAACCTTTTCAAAATCGGAAATAGCTTCCTCATACATTCCTAAACTGCTTTTAGCTAATCCTCTATTATTATAAATCTCGACACTATCTCCATAATAGAAAATTAATTTGTCAAAATATTCTAAAGATTTTTTATAATCAGCACTGCCAAAAGCTTTATTGGCTAATTCCAATAAATTATCTATACAATTCATAATAACCCCAAATATAAAAGCTATAAAATAGTTTACAGCTTAGTACAATCTATAAAAAACAATAAATACCCTAACCATAAAGAATATATTTTCAATATATGTGCCTGCAAAAAATTGTATAATAGTTTTTATATTTTTCAACTATTTTATTAAATTATATTTACAGCAAGATTCTAGTATATTTAATTATATTTATATTGATGTCATTATGAAAAAATGTTTTTAATGTACTATATTGAAATGAATTTGTATCTATTTGAGGAAAAAATCTGTCGCAATTATAATCTTTATCTATATGAGTAAGATATATTATATCAGCATAATCTAGAGACTTTTTATAAATTGATTCACCGCCTATAATGAATATTTGATTATTCTTTTCTAATAACAATTTAGAAATAGTATTCTCAAAAGATGATTCATAAAAAAGATTATCATACTTTTCTAGAAGATCATTATTTATATTAGAAGATATAACAATATTTTTTCTATTAGGAAGAGGCTTTGAACCTAAAGATTCAAAAGTAACTCTGCCCATAACAACAGTATATCCTGTAGTTGTACTTCTAAAAAACTGCATATCTTCTTTTATATGTCCCCAAGGCATAACACCATTCAATCCTATGCCATTTTTAGAGTCTACCGCAGCAATTAATGAAACTATCAAACAGCCACCTCCGCTTTTATGGTTGGATAATATTTATATCCTTCTAATCTAAAATCTTCATAAACATGGCTGAATATATTAGAACGATTTTCTATAAATAATTCTGCTGTTTGATTGAAAGGTTCTCTTGAAAGCTGAAGTTTAACCTGTTCTATATGATTATTATAAATATGTGCATCTCCGAATGTCATTATTAATTCTGAAGCATGAAGTCCGCTATGCATAGCCAAAAGTCTTGTAAGTATAGCATAAGAACTTATATTAAAAGGAACTCCTAAAAATAAATCGGCAGATCTTTGATATAAATGAGTAATTATTCCCCCTCTGCTATTAACAGAAAACTGACACATCATATGACATGGAGGAAGATGCATTTGATCAATTTCACCTACATTCCAAGCATTCAAAATGATTCTTCTGCTTGTAGGATTGTTTCTTAAAGTATTAACTATGTTTGATATTTGATCTATTTTATTACCCTCTTTAGTTTCCCAAGCTCTCCATTGCTTTCCATATACAGGACCAAGCTCTCCCATATCATCAGCCCATTCGTCCCATATATGAACATTGTTTTCTAATAAAAATTTTATATTTGTAGAACCTTGTAAAAACCAAAGCAATTCTATAATAACTCCTTTCATAAAAACTTTTTTAGTAGTTATGATTGGTATTTTATTTCCTTCAAATTTAAATCTTAACTGAGGTCCGAATATTCTTCTTGTACCTACTCCAGTTCTGTCTTTAGTTTCTTCGCCTTCTTCTAATACTTTTCTTAATAATTCTAAATAGTTCTGCATAAATAATCCTAATATTTTTTATTATATTATTTTATAGTATCTTGTTACGGAATCATTATTATATATGTTTAAAATATTTTATCAATAATCTATTTTACATTAATTTTTTACTTAATGAAATGTAATTAATTGTTTTATTTCTTCAACAAAAAATAATAATTTTTATGCATATATCAATATCGCTATAAAATTATACATTTTACATTTTCATTGCATCTAAAATAGGTTTGTATATACGAACTATATTATATTTTTTAAATACTATCTATCTAATATATTTTATTTTTACGCACTTATTTTTTATTTTATGATAATTATTACGATACTATATATAATACTAAATAAAAGGACTGCTCATGTACAAAGTATTAATATTATTATCATTTTCAATAATCATAGGTTCATGCCAAAAAAAAGAAATTATAAGTATAGAAAGAGGCGTTGTAGATTATAGATTTGTAGGCAGTTGGCAATTAATCAATGGAAATGAAAAATATACCTTTTTTAATAATAATAAAATAGAATATACAAGCAGTAATGGTCAGGAAAAAAAGATTTATACTTATGAATGGAAAAAAGAAGGAAACAATTATTATTATAGATTATGGAATAATGAACTTGATAGCTGGTCTAATTTCCCAATAAAATATATTAATACAAATACAATAAAAATATACTCAGACTTCTTTAAAAAATCTTATATTTAAGATATAATAATATAGAAAAACTATTAATGGATATATAAAAGTGGATTTATTAGTTATTATATTTCTCATAGCTATTATAATTATATTTATTTTAATGTTTGGAATACTATTTTTTATATCTGGTATAGGAAAAATAGTAGATTTTATATCAATGATAATATTTAGAAATCATGAAGACTGTCCATTTTGCCAATGTAAAAACTCTATGAGAATTATAAAAACTTCAACAGGATATAAAAAAGTTTGTAATAAATGTAAATACTCTATAGAAGTTGATAATGATAAAAATGATGATAATAAGTTATGATATATAAAAGATTACGAGGGGAGGGAATCGAACCCTCATGCCTAGGGCGCTAGATCCTAAGTCTAGTGCGTCTGCCAGTTCCGCCACCCTCGCTTGATGTTTATATATTATACATTATATAATTTTTTTTGCAAGAAGTGTTATATGACTAAAATTCAAAAAATTAAAAATTTTTTCAAAAAATTGAAAGTTTTCTTTGCTGAAGAGATATATTATACAGATCCTAAATTATTTAACCCCATACAAAAATTTTTAGTAAACTCTTATAGAATAATAGTATTTGCCGTAACAGATTTTATTAAAGATGATTGCTCAATAAGAGCGGCGGCATTAACTTATCTTGTAACACTTTCATTCATACCAACATTAATAGTAGGACTTTTTATATTAAGAATATTCAATATATATCAGAATATATTTGTTTTTATATTTGATTGGATGGAAAAAAATGCAACATTCTATGAGCCTATGGTAAGACAAATATTAAATATAGCTGATAATACCGATTTAGCCAGCTTCGGAATCATAGGTATTATATCTACAATAGTAAGTGTTGCTTTAATACTCCATAGTATACAAAAATCATTAATAAAAATATGGCGTGTTAAAATTAAAACTTCTGTACCTAGAGTAGTTGCTAATTATATAGCATTATTATTCTTGATACCTATACTTATTGGTATATCATTTACTTTAATCACATATACTTCAATAAGCCTTCATAATCTTCCAGCATTAATTAAAATATTATTATCTTGGGTTACACCTATAATATCAACTTCTATATTGGTATTATTTTTATATGTATTAGTACCTCAAACTAAAGTAAATTGGTCTAATGCTACTATATCATCAGTATTAGTTGCTATGGCTATAATAACTCTATTCAGCGTATATTTTAAACTTAATATAGATGTAAAAAATTATAAACAAATATTTGACAGTGATAAATATAAAATAGAATATTTAGTAAAAGAAATAAACACAGGAAATGAAGAAGAAAATATAAACAATAATAAAACTGCTGAAATGGAAAATAATGATTTAGCAGCAAATAATACTAATAATACAGAAAATAATACTCAAAATATGCTGCAAAAAAATACAAAAATTGATGTAGAAAACATAAAAAGCATCAAAATAGAAAGAATAAGTTATGTAATTATAGAAAATGTTGGAACTGGTATATCTGCTACCACTTATGAAAAAAAACCTATAGAAACTAATATGCTTGAGTTTCAAACTTTTTCACCTAATGTATCAGAACAATTATTAAAATATAATTTCCAAATAGATGATATAGTTACTATAAGCAGTGAAAATAATATGCTTACAAGCATAATGCCAGCAGAATTATCTTCTGCAAGCTCTTTTGCTCAAATACCTGTTTTACTATTGTTATTGTATATAGTGTGGAATATAATATTATTTGGGGCAGAACTCACCTACTCTATACAATATTTCAGATCTTATGGCGTTGATAAAAACAGCATTAAATTATCATTTGCTGAAAAAGAACTTATAGCATTAGAATTTATGCATACAATTGCATATAGATTTATTAAAAAGAAAAAAGCTATAACTATGTATGAATTAGCTAAAGAATTAAGGACAGCACCTACAATTATTACAGAAATATCCGAACCATTGGAAAAATCAATGTATGTTATAAAAATATCTAATGGTCCTAATATATCATATTCTTTAGGATGCCAGCCGGAATCAATTAGAATAGGAGATATATTATATTCTATAAGAATGGAAGGCGGATTTAGAAATAAAAATATAAAAACTGATGATAAATATAAAAATATAATATATCAAAATAGAGAAATATCAAAAAAGGACTATAATACTAATCTGCTTGATTTAGTAAATCATAAAAAATAATAATATTATTTGACTTGAATAAGTTACATTTACTATAATAGTTATATAATATGTTGGAGTAAAATTATGAAAAATATTATAAAACATATTAATAACTTAATGTTTAAATTTTTATTTCCATTTTCAGCTTTTTTACTTATAGTATATATAATTATATTATTAATATATGAACCTATATACAAAGAAAGGTTTATGAATGAAAATATTAATTTTATGCATAATGTTGAGTCGGATATATCAAATTGGTTATTATATTTCAATTCAAAAATAGAAGTTATAAAATCATACAATACAGCTCCAATATCAAAAGAAGATATGTTAATAGCATTTGGTGAAATAATTAAAAGATCCGGGAATGGTGGATTTATATTTTGCCAATGATATACCTTTCAAAGATGGCGGTTCATTTATAAATCTTTTAGAATCAAGTTTGCCTCCCGATTATGATCAAACTACAAGAGAATGGTTTCAGGGAGCATTAAAAACTACAAATTTCTATGTAAGTGCCCCATATATAGCAGCAACTACTGGGGAAGTCGTTGTAACATTTGCAAAGGCTGTTTATACTAATAACGTTTTAAAAGGTGTTATAGGTATGGACATATCTTTAAAAAATTTACAAACAATATCTGATAAATACGGCAGTGAAAATAATGCCGCTATTAATGTTTTTACAGATAAAGGAATATACTTGAATCATAAGGATAAAAATTATTTGCTTAGCGAACAAAATACATTATTAAAAAATAATTTATTTTCAAAATATATTAATGATGTTACAGGCAAAGAAATTTTTTATAATTTGGACAATAAGAATTGGATAATAAGCATGAAAATTCCTTCTGTATCATGGATATGTACTAGTTATGGAGATAATACAAAATTAAATAAATCATTAGCATTTTTTAAAATTTTATTATTATTAATTGTATTATTACTAATACTTTTAGAAACTATATTAGTTATGGTAATAGCAAGACCTATATCAAACAGTTTGAATTTAGCGGCATTGAATATGAGTAAGATGGCGGAAGGTAATTTCCATATAAAATTTGATGATAAATACAATAAAAAGAAAGATGAAATGGGAAGAGTTGTTAATTCTATAAATTATATGCAATCTCATATATCCGAAGTTATATCCAATTTTAAACAAGAAATCAATAATATAAACAGCGATGCTGCTACAATATCAAATGGAAGCATACATCTATCTGACAGAACTTCATCACAAGCAGCATCTTTAGAAGAATTAGCAAGTTCTATAGAGGCATTGTCAAATTCTTTGAGAGACACTTCTATAAACTCATCAAAGGCTAAAGAAGTAAGTACTAAAGCTGCCGAAGCTGCAAAAAACGGCGTAGAAGCATCTAACAGAACATTAAAAGATATGCAGGATATTTCTGAAGCTAGTAAAAAAATATCTGATATAACAAAGATGATACAATCCATAGCATTTCAAACTAATATATTGGCTTTAAATGCAGCGGTAGAAGCGGCAAGAGCTGGAGAACAAGGAAGAGGATTCGCAGTTGTTGCTTCCGAAATAAGAACATTAGCACAAAATGTTAATGATGCTGCAAATGAAATAACTAATATCACATCAGATACTATAAATAAAATAAATGTAGGAAATGAGGCTGTAGAATTATATGCTAAACTATTAGGCGGTATAGAAGCTTTTGTATTTGAAGTATCTGAAGATTTATCTAATATAACAAATGCTATAATAGAAGAAGATGACAATATCACTCAAATAAAAATGGCAGTTAACTCTTTAAATGATATTACTCAAGAGAATTCTTATATGGCTCAGGAAAGTGCTAATCTCAGTAAAAATGTATCAGAAAAAACAGAGGCGATGGTAAAAGATTTAGAATATTTTTCATTAGAATAAAATATACTTGTTTAAAAACTAAATTAAAAAATATTTATACTGCTTATTTTTTAATGTTTAAAATTTTATAATTGCAGCTCTGTCCTGAGAAGTCCGTTTAATTGTAGCGGCAGGTATAGGCAGGCAAAGAATAAAATCAATTATTATAAAATATATGAAACATTAATATATCTAAAATTATATTGAAAATTAATCAACTAATTTTGAAACAACTCTATTATACAAAATAGTGCCGTCAATATATTAAAATATCATGGCTTTTCTCTTCCTACATAAGTAAAATTAGCGTTCCCAAAAGTGTCCCATGCAGGATCATCCGGATTTATAGCATTAGGTACTATTAAATTTTTAACTTCTGGACAATTATAAAAAATATCTTTATCCAAAAATTTTATATTATTTGGAGAATCACCATAATAAATTATAGTTGTTAAATTAGGACAGTTATAAAATGCGTAGCGATCTATTTCTTTTACAGAAGCAGGTATAGCAAATTCTGTTAGTGCTGGTAATACATAAAATGCAGATTTTCCTATATATTCCAATGAAGAACAACGAGATGTATCAATTTCCTTTAGGATATCGCAAATCCAAAATGTATTATACTTACCCAAACGTTTAATCCCCTTACCTAAAGTAACTTTTTCTAATCTATCACAAACACCAAAAACACCAAAACCCATTTCTGTTACAGAATCTGGTACTACTATTTCTTTTATAGACAAATTATTCTCGAATCCATAGAATCCTATAGTTGTTATTCTGTTTTCTGGGAATATAAAATTATAGAATACTGAAGGTGATCATATACGCTGCTATTAAGACAACTAAACATATCAGCTGGTAAAGTTCTATTTATAAAATTGATATATCTAAGATCAATATCTATAGTTATATTCTTAATATCCATTTCAATAAAAGCTTCTTTTAATGCTATTTCCACAGTATCATTATCAAAATGATTATATTTTCTAGGAGTTCCACTCAATATTATTCTATATGAACCTTCTTTCTCAAAATAAAGTTTTAATTTTTCTTTTATTTTCTGCTTTAATTCTTCATATGGCAAACTTACATCTATACCATATAATTCTAGATTTGGAGCTGTAACACGATCATCACATGACAGCAATATAAATAATGATATTAATATTAATAAACTTTTTTTAATCATAAATATTTACTCCATAAAATAAAAAAGATATTTATAATATAACAGAGAGTAAAAAAAGTAAAGTCATTTATAATATATTTTTTAATTATATTTGTTCAAAAACTAAATTAAAAAATATTTATACTGATTATTTTTTAGTGTTTAAAATTTGTAATTTGCCATGTGAAGTATATCTGTAGTAAGTGCATTTATAACAATTAATGATACAACATATAAGCCGCTATTTTATAGTAAAAATTATATTGATAATTATTAAGTACTTTTGAAGCAAGTCTAGTATAATTAATAAAAATAAAGCCCCAGTAAAAATACTGAGGCTTTTTTATATAAACTTAATTACTATAATTTATATTTTCTTTTATATAGGCTATTTATTAATACATACCGCCCATTCCGCCGCCAGGCATTGGAGGCATTGGTTTTTCAGGTTCAGGTATATCAGTAATAATAACTTCAGCAGTTAATACTTGGCTAGCAATAGAAGCAGCATTTTGTAAAGCACTTCTTGAAACTTTAGCAGGATCAATAATACCAGCTTTTAACATATCAACCCATTCATTAGTAAGAGCATTG
>CASGDY010000144.1 GCA_949300355.1 uncultured Brachyspira sp. | reverse complement strand
AATAACTTTTTCATAATTTATTGCACTCCTTGTACTAATTAATAAGCATAATAATACAACTTTTATACACTAAATTTCTTAATTTGTCAAGCAAATTTAATCAAAAAAATAAATCATTATTTGACATTATCTGTTATTAATGTAGAATCTAGTAAAAAAATGTAATTATGTAAATTAAAAAAGAGGTTTATACTATGGCTGACAAGAAATCACAAACGAAAACTATAAAACCGCCTATATTATTTTCTAAAACTCAGGAAATTATTAATAAAATAACAAAACAATTAGATGCTCCTTTACTTGCATATTGGAATTCTAATGGCGGAAGTGTATGCCAAAATGATGTAATTGTACTTTCTGATATTCTTAAACATATAGGAAAATGCGATAAAATATACTTTTTTATAAAAAGCTCAGGAGGAAGCGGACAGGCCTCTTTAAGAATAGTACATTTGCTTAGACAGTCTTGCAAAAAAGTCATAGCATTATTGCCTCTGGAAGCGGCAAGTGCAGCTACTATGCTATGTTTAGGTGCTGATGAAATACAAATGGGACCTTTAGCTTTTATAACAGCTGTAGACACCTCTTTGCAGCATGAATTATCTCCTGTAAACAAAGATAATAGCCTTGTATACGTTAGTCAAGATGAATTAGCTAGGGTTATAAAACTATGGAAAGAGCAGTCAAATAACAATGACAATAACCCTTATGAGCATATATACAAATATATACATCCTTTAGTTTTGGGAGCTGTTGACAGAGCTTCAAGCCTATCAATAAAACTATGCAAAGACATTTTATCGTATCATATGAAAGATCAAAAACTAATAGATGAAATATCAAATTCTCTTAATTCAGCCTATCCTTCTCATAACTACCCTATTACTATAAGAGAGGCAAAAAAATTAGGGCTTAATGTAAAAGAAATGGACGACAAATTAAATGAATCATTGATGTCACTAAATGAATATTATTCAGAAA
This sequence comes from uncultured Brachyspira sp., assembly GCA_949300355.1. Classification (GTDB taxonomy): domain Bacteria; phylum Spirochaetota; class Brachyspiria; order Brachyspirales; family Brachyspiraceae; genus Brachyspira. Next base: position 6,574 of record CASGDY010000144.1, on the reverse strand, counting down.
TGGGGCAGAAATCTTGTACTGATTATGATGAAATAAACTATCATGACAATGAAATATTAAATATACATGAAGGCAGCGGAATACAAATATATTATCAAGAGGATAAAGATTGGCATTATAGGGTTGAAGAAAGAAGATGGATACCAATGAATGATAACAGCGGTTGGATAAAGAATATTTTATCAAATGGAAAACAAACAAAAAGTATATTCCATATCAGATAATAATTATCTTATACTTTGACTATAATCATTATCATTTTTCTTTTTAACTTTATTTCTATACCATTTTTTTATTGATTTAAAAAATATGTCAGTTATCCAGCCGCTATCAGTTGGAAATACTCTTCTTCTTGATATAAAAAGTGTACATTTGCCTATCCACAATACACTACTACTCTCATTACATACATCATTTGAATATTGAGCATCATCTCCGTCTCCTATTCTAACTTTCCATCCGCCTGATTTTCTGGCAATATTTGTTTTAGTAGCTATTCCAGTGGTATGTGTTCTATTAGGAACCCTCCATATACTAATAAGCCTTTTTCTATCTTTCATCATTTTAAACCATCTTGCTATCCAAGGTACAAATTGAACAGGAAAACGTTTCATCATAAATCTAGGACAATGTCTTATGAAATTAACATAGCTTTTTGAATATTTTTCAGGAAGCACATCATAAAAAGCCTCTAAAACCGCATAAGTTTTACATAATGTTGTATCTGATTTTCCGTTTATTATAGGTCTTACCATATTCTCTACAAAATTATTGGATATCGCTACATCTGCATCAAAAAATATTATTACTTTCCCCAATGCTTCTTTAAGACCTGTATTTCTCATATATTGAACATCTGATTTTCTGTCATTATGTATAATCCTAACACCATCATAAGATTTTGCTATTTCTAATGTTCTATCTGTTGAAGAATCATCTATAACAAGTATATCAATTTTCAAATTAGTTTTTTGTGCTTTAATAGAATCAAGTAATATTGGTAAGTATTTTTCCTCATTGTATGTTGTTATAGACAAGGTAACATCATAATCCATTTATAATTCCTTCAAATTTACTTATAACTTCATCAGGTTTTATTACTTCGCGGCATTCAAATGTTTCTAATTTACATTTTTTGCCTCCGCATATGCAAGCAGGATTATCCGGCTTTTTTTCTATAATGTGACTATTAATTCCTATTGGAAAATTCTGATATGCTGGTGTAGCAAAATATAATGCTAAAGTAGGTATACCGACTATAGAAGCTACATGCATAGCCCCGGAATCATTACCTATAAAACCATTACATAAACTCAAAATGGCTGCTATCATATCCAAAGACATATAAGGTATTATTGGTTCTTTTAAAAGCATAGCTGATATTTTATCGGATATCTCTTTTTCATTGGGAGTGGTAATAAATAAAGTTAAAGCATCATACTGGTTTGATAAATAATTAGCAACTTCTGCAAAATATTCTTCTCTCCAAATTTTTCCAATACTGTTGGTTGCTCCTATTCCATAAGCAAATATTTTTTTATTTTCAGGATTAACTGTTTTTAAATAATATTTTGCCTTATTCAATATATCTTCTTTTATTTTTAATGTAATACTAGGTCTTTTTTCATTTATTCCAATAGCTTGAAGTAAATTAACATAATAATCAGAAGTATGTATCCATCTTACTCCTTTTCTATCAACTGCTTCTGTAAGCATAAAATTTCTATAATCAGCTTTATAACCTATACGCATTTTTATACCATGTCCGAATACTCTAAAAGCACTTTCAAATGAATTAGGAAAAATCAAAGCGGCATCAAAATTATATTTTCTTAATTTTGGAAATCTTTTCAATTCTATATAGTCATCAACCAAATCAGTAACAGTAAAAATACCTAACATAGATTTTTTTGACATTACAGTAATTTTTATGCCTTCATATTTTTCTTTTATTAAATGAATTGCCGGCATTGACATGATTATATCTCCAAGCCAATTAGGAGAATGTATAAGTAAGTTTTTAATATTTTTCATAAATAATACAATTATAAAAATATAATTAAAAATCATCTAAATCAATGAAATCATCCATAAACTTCTCATAACCTGATATTATACTTTTATAGATAGTTCCTTCTATTATTAAATTACTAGACTTTCTAATGTTTTGAAAATATTCATAAAGCATAGAAAAGTCATTTTTAAATATATTTTTCCAAACATCTTTAGCAGATTCAATAACTTCAATATTATTACAATTTATTATCATATACTTTAATTTATTAATATTACTATACTTCGTTGAAATCACCATATCTATATGCTTATCATTAACAAATGATAATTGATCCTGACAATATGTAGAATTTATAGGGCTTTCATCAGTAGGTATTAATTTTTCATTTTCATCTATATAATTATTAGAATAATAATTTATACCTTTAAATGTTAAAGTAATATAAAAAGGTTCTAATTTAACATCCATAGATTTTATATCCATTAAAGTTTTAGCCAAATTAGTTAAAACTATATCATTTAATTTTATAGATATATCATTTTCTCTTATTTTCATATCTTCTATTATAGAACTATGCATTTGATTAAGACCAATATAATCAATACTCTTACCAAGTCTTATAGCATTAGCAAAAAGAAAATTTTTATAAACATTATCAGATACATAACACCTTTCAAATGTTTCATCGTCTAAAATTATAGCATCCTTATCAGAGCGTCCCTGATACTGGCTATAAAATATAGTTTCATATACACTAGGAGATAACATAGAAGCTATCTCATATAATCTGACATTACTATAATCCATAAATAAACTATATAATATTTTCTATATTTTATTTTTTATATCATAATCAATTATAAATAAATCATATTTAGTCAATATTTTAGAATTATTCTGATAAAATTTCCTATCGACACAAGTATATTTTATCGGAATATTTTTCTCTTTAGATAAATTGTATGCTATACTTTCACCTTTTTCTATATCATCAAGAGAAGTATCATCCATTAAGTGAGTATTATTTATTATACCAGTAACTTTTAAACCAAGAACTGCCTCTATATCAATTAAATGACCTAATGCCAATTCAAAAGTAGAATTTTCTTTTCTGTTAGCATTAAATACAAAAAAGACATCAGTTTCATTAATATCAACATTATCACGAAAAGAAGCAAATGATAAACTTCCTGCAGAATTTCCTCCCATATCAATTATTCCTATAATATCTTTTTTTTCAAAAATAGAATAGACATCGGCTGAAACTGCTGGTATATCAGCACCTGACTGCGGAAGGTAACTTCCTATGACTTTTATGTTTTTTTGTTCTAAATATGAGGAATGCTCTCTGGATCTAAAATAAGGGTTTACAACATCTAAATCTGCAATATAAATATCTTTAGATGTATAATTTCTAATGTACATACTATAGTTAATAGAAAAAGTAGTTTTTCCAACTCCATAATGACCGCACACTATTGTAACTCTATTATATTTATTCATAATTATCTTCCTAAAACCCTTTCATATCTAAAATATAATATATTTCATAATTTTTTCAATTTTTTTTAATTAAATAAATAAACCTAAATTATATAATTTGCAAGCATAATTATTAAAAAGCTACAAAATAAATTTACTATTTTGAAATAAAATATAACCGATATATATAACAAGATTGTATTTACAAGGTTTTTAAAAATAAAATAAAAAATTTGGGATAAAAAATGAAAAAATATATAGTTATTTTGATATTTTTATTTGGATGCAGTTTATTTTCTCAATATGCTACAAATGATATTTATATTCCGCCAAATAATAATAACAATACACAAACAGAAGAAAATAATCAAAATAATGATGAATATATAACTAATGATGCCATAATGGGTAGACAGCCTGCGGTAATAGATACACCTATAACAGGATTTAAAAATATCACTTTAGGTGCCACAAGACAAGATACAATAAATGCAATATTAAGCGATAATACTATGACTTTGCCTAAACAGTATATGACTGGTACTGTTGATTTAAATGCTGAAGAAAGTGCTACATTTTTAGCATTAGAAGAGAATAAATTTTATAAAAGCGGATATTTTATATTTAAAAATGATGCTTTATATTCCATCACTATAAATTTTCAGCCTAATCAGGTTGATTTTCTTGAACTATTATCTGCTTTAAACGCTAAATACAGCAAAGGAGCTTTTCTGAATGCAAATACTGTAGCTTGGCAGAATGGAGATATAAGAATAATTTTAGAAAGACCAAGTGTTGTAAAATATATAGATATGAATAATGTTACAACAACTTCAGATACAAGAATAAAAGAGAAAGAAGCTTCTCCGCCTCAAAATACAAGAAAATCTATATTGGAAGGACTTTAATAAATGTTTAAATATATTTTATTAATATCATTTGCTGTATTAATATCATGCAGCAATAATAATGATAAAGAAAATATTAAAAGAGTAGAAATAATTCTTACAGACGAAGATTTTAAAGAAAATGTTGAAGTAAAAAAATACGATGAAGATAAATTAAAAAATCTAGCATTATCATCTTTAAAAGAATTTTATTCTTTGCCTTATAATCAGGACAGTGTAAGAATAGCTTATGAGAAATTTTATTCTACAAATTATAAAGAAGTTTTAAGAAAAAGCAGAAATATAAAAAATGCTGATGAGTATGTACAAAGCGATCCTTCATTAGATTTTGAATTTGAAACTACAATAGAAAAAGTTTATGATATAAAATTGGAAGGACAAAAGGCTTATATAGATGCTGATTCTTCTGTGTATGATAGAATAGAAGATACTACTTCAAAAGCTAGACAAACATTTGTAATGTCTTATGAAAATAATAAATGGGTTATTTTATAATTTAATTGTATTGATTAACCTATAATAATTATCATAAAAAATAATCATTAATCATACTTTTATTTTTACCGAAAATATTAACATAATATTATTATTTAGGAGTTTACCTTGAAAGAGCCAATCTTAGCAGGATTAGATGTTGGAAGTGCATCAATAAAAACTGTCATTGCCCGTGTTAATAATGACAAATTAGATGTTATAGGTATAGGCGAAAGTGAAAGTGAAGGCATCAAAAAAGGAGTTATCATCAATATAGATGCCGCTGCTAATGCTATAGAAAAATCTATCAATGAAGCAGAACATATGGCCGGATTACAAGCTCCTGATATAATTGCAACAATAGGCGGAGATCATATAAAAGGCTTAAACAGCAAAGGGGTAATAGGTGTTAATACAAAAGACAAAGAAGTTACTCCGGCCGAAATAGAAAGAGTTTTAGAAAGTGCAAAAAATATACTGATACCTGCCGACAGAGAAATTATTGAAGCTATAGAACAAGAATATTCTTTGGACGGACAAGATGAAATAAAAAATCCTGTGGGTATGTCAGGAACTAGACTTGAAACTAAAGTGCATATCATAACAGGGCTTAAGCATGTAAGCGAGCATTTAAGAAAGACTTTAAATAAAATGCGTTTCTCTGGAAAAGACTTTATAGTTAATATAAGAGGAAGTTCTGAAGCTTGTCTTACTGATGATGAAAAAGAACTTGGAGTAGTAGTATTTGATATAGGACATTCCACTACTTCTCTTATGGTATATTTGGAAGGATCAGTTTGGCATACTGCTGTTATACCTGTAGGAAGTCAGCATATAACTAATGATATAGCTGAAGGTTTAAGAATAACAATACCTTCTGCAGAAAAATTAAAAAGAGATCATGGTTTTGCATTTATAGATATGGTAGGAGAAAAGGAAATCATTGAAGTGCCTACTGCAAGCGGACAAATGCGTACAATACCGAAAAGAGTATTAACTGAAATAATACAGCCTAGAGTAGAAGAAATTTTCAGCTTATGCGGAAAAGAATTAAATAGAATGAAATATATCGATTCACTTTCTGCAGGAATGGTATTTACAGGCGGAGGGGCTTTGCTTCCTGGTTTAGTAGAACTTGCTAAGGCTTATCAAACAGCGGTAAAAGGTGCTGCTCCTATCAGTGCCAGAATAGGTGTACCTGATAAAATTGAAGGCATAAGAGATATAGCAAATAACCCTGCATATTCTGCTGTTATTGGAATACTTATGATGAGTTTAGATGAGGCTACTCAAGTTAATATACCTAATAAAAAAACATCTGAAAAAAGAAGATTTAAATTCAACTTTAAAAATCCTTTCTCTGAGTTTTTTAAATAATATAAATATTGATTTTTATATCTTTATATATAATAATGAGTCATTATATGAGGATTTAAAATATGAATCAAGAACCGGATAATGATGACATACTTGCTATAACAATGCAGCTTATATTAACAAGAGTAATTATGATTAGCAATCTTGTAGCTTCTATAAGTTTAATCATAGTTAATGAAGGTATAAAAAGATACTATTTTATTGCTGCATTAGTTTTCGCTTTGTTTTTAGTGATATATTTTCTTAAGTCTATAAAAATAAAAATGTCTTTAATATATAGTATTATTCTAGCTATAATAATATTTGCAGCTAATTA
>CASGDY010000143.1 GCA_949300355.1 uncultured Brachyspira sp. | reverse complement strand
CATAAACGTATACATTCTGCTTTAAATTATTATACACCTGTGTTATACTTCAAGAAATTAAGGAATACTTAATGCAATATGTCTGGCTCCTGTGCAATATTATTTTTTTTAATTATTAAATATTGAGTAATTTTATACCATATTTGTTAGAAAGTTCTTCGTATTTTTGTTCGCATGCCTTATTATCTCCTATAGCACTGCTGCAATTCATCATTATATTAATAGTTTCTGTTATACTTTTATCGTTATTATATATTTCACAAAACTGCTTTACACTCTCATAAACACAATAATCTTTAGCCTCTCCGCATATATATATCTTATCAGCATTAGCTATATCATAAACCCAAGAGGTATCATAATTTTTTGTATAATCTGTAGGTACTTCAGGTCTTATTACACCATACATTTCACTAAATGAGTCTTGACCCTTTAGTATTTTATTTACATAAACTTTTCTTGAAGCTTCAAAGAATAGAAGAATATTAGCAAGCTGTTTATCTATAAGCCAGCCGTCTGTAGCATATATACAATGATAAGGCCATATCATCAAATTCTGAGCATTCTTTTCTTTTAATGCTTTTACATAATTAATTTGTATATCCTCATCATAAACAGGTATTATTTCATCATTTAAAATTTTTTCTAAAGTTATTTCTGTAAACGGAGCAACAGGCTTATCATTAAAATCATTCCACATAATAGAATGAAATATAGAATCATATCTGTGAGTATCTAAAGTAACATATATACTTGAAAGCCTTTCCATATTGTCATATATGAATCTTATTATATTTTTAATATCATTAACAGCACCCTTTACAGGTAAAGCACCTTTCTCCATATCTATAAAATCTCTTTGAGGATCTACTATAAGAAGATTAATACTTTCATCTTCAAACTCTTTAATAACTTCATCACTGTAATCTAGTGCCATTTTATAAATATCCTGCTGATTAATAGGATTAACTTCTTTCCCTATAAAATCCTCATTTACTATTTTTTCATATGGTATTTTAATTGACATAACAAAATCCTTGTTTAGTGCTTTTTAAATAGTATATAAAAATTTTATTTAAAGTAAATTATTTTTTTTATATAATTTTAGTATAAACTAAATAAAAAAAGAGCCCCATATTATTGGGACTCTTTATAAAAATAAAAATATGTTTAATAATCTGTTATTTCTCGAAGGAAGTTTCCATTTCTATCTATGTAAAGTCTCATATTATTTGCCATTCTTACTTCATAAGTACCAATTTCTTTTACTTCTACATCCAATATCTGAACATTAGGATATTTTGCAGCAGCTGTATCCAAAACTACTTGAGGTACTTTGAAAGGAGTATAAAAATCCTGAACATATAATGGTGCATTTTTAGTATTTGCTGCAGCCTGATTATTATTGTTTAAATTTTGATTGTCAGTAGGAACACTATTCTGATCCGGCATACCATTTGCTTTTCTAGTTAATTCTTCTGCCGCCTTTATTAAAGCCTCAGCAGCTAGCTTGTAAGGATCATCTGACATATTGCTATTTGTTTGAGTATAATTTTGTGCATTATAATCATATCCGCTTTGATATGGATCTTGTGCGGTATTATCATAAGCATTGTAATAATTGTTTTGATATGGATCCTGATAAGCATTATATTCATAAGGACTATAATAATCATTTTGATATGCATTTTGTGCTGTATTATCATAACTATTATTATATCCATTTTGATTTGCATTAGGGCTATAGTAAGGACTATTAGGATTTTTAGATTCAGTTTCTAACATTTTCATTAATTCTTCATAAGGGTTTACATAATTTACAGCATTATTATAACCTTGATTATTATAATTGTTATAGCCGCTTTGATATGGATCTTGTGCAGTATTATCATAAGCATTGTAATAATTATTTTGATATTGTGCGGTATTATCGCCATTATAATAAGGCTGAGCATTATAATTTTGAGAAGCCCAATTCATAGCATTCATAGTATCCTGATATGGATTTCCCTGCATGGCATTATAATTATTATATTGTTCATAAAATCCAGGATTATAATAAATACTGTTAGGGTTATTTGCTTCCTCTGATAAAGTTCTCATAAACTCCTGATAATAGTTATTATAGTAGTTATTTGCAGGAACATTATTGTTTTGATATGCATTATAATTATTCTGATTATTTTGGTAATCATAATTATTTTGATAATTATACGGATCATAATATTGAGCAAACAACATACCTGAAGATATTATCAAGGCAGGTATTGCTTTAAAAATTATTTTTCTCATAAACATATCCTTTGTAAATATATTGTAAATTTATCATTTACTGTATTTACATTATAATACATTTATAGTTAGATGTCAATTTTTTTTACAAAAATTTTTAAATAAATTTACATTTTTAAATTTAATTAGACTTAATTAATTTACCAGATATTACCTAATTATATTCATTTACTATGTTACGCTCAATAAAGTTTTCATTTTTTATCATTTTATTATAAATATAATAAAAAAATATTTTATATTGAAAAAATTAAGCATTATTATATGATACTAAAAATTATAATATAAAGGAATTATATAAATGAAAGCATTAATTATTACAGATAATTTTTTTGAGGATTCGGAATTATTTTATCCATACTTCAGACTTGTAGAGGAAGACATTCAAGTTGATATAGCAGCTTTGAACAAAGGTGAGATTAAAGGAGAATATTTTTTCAAAGTTGAAGCAAAATTAGATTTTTCAGAAGTAAATCCTTCAAATTATAAAGCATTAATAATACCGGGAGGCAGAGCACCTGAAGCTATAAGAGGAAATGAAAACGTAAAGAAAATAATAAAGTACTTTGTTGATAATAATCTTACTATAGGAGCTATTTGCCATGGACAGCAAACTTTAATATCAGCAAAAGTATTAGAAGGAAAAGACGCTACTTGTTATATAGGCATAAGAGATGATTTGATGAATGCAAAAGCTAATTATAAAGATGAAAAAGTTGTGGTATGCGGAAATATTATAACTTCAAGATGTCCTGATGATTTGCCGTATTTTGCTAAAGAGATAATAAAAAAATTGAAATAATATATAAAATATAAAAAAACCTCATACTTGAAAAAAGCATGAGGTTTATTGATACTTTAACTTATTTTTTTTGATTAGGGTTTAGCTGCTTACCTCTATTACCTTGATTTTTATCGTAGGTAATATTAGTTCCTTTTGTACCTTTGTTGGCATTAGTCATATCTGCTTGATTATTGGACATATTTTATACTCCTTTAATTTTTTATATTTATTTAAGTATACCGAAAAATAAAAAATGCATTTGAAGTATATAATTTTTTTAATACTTCAAAAAAATAGCATAAAAGTTATATAAACAATTATTTTACTCTAGCACCTTTTCCTCTTATTTTCATTTTTGTAGAAAAACCTGTTTTTACTATTTCATATCTAGGCATAATAATAAAATCATAATTTGTATCTTTTAAAGCTTCTGCTATTAACTGCTCTTTTAAAGTTTCATCTTTTGAATCATAAGGAAGTTCTGCTGTTAAAACCTCACCCACTTCAATATCATCACCGGTAAGCTGTAAACTTTGAGGTATTCTCTCAACAGTTGCTACAGTTGAACAGCCTATAATTGCAAATAATGATATTATAATAACGCCAATAATTTTTTTCATTTTATCTTCTCCGTTTTAATAAATTAAAGCAAGTATTAAATGCTATTATTATTTACCTCCTTTTTTAAATTTTAATACTCACTTAAGAATACGGCTAAGTATAATCAAGAATAAAAAAAATTCATTTGAAGTATACAATTTTTTAAATACTTCAATATATCTAAACTAATAAATATTTAGAATGTTTTTATTTATCAAGTGGTTCTTGAAATAAGCCAAAAAATCTATAAAAAAACCTCATACTTATAAAAGCATGAGGTTTTATGATTAATCTTTAATTAAAAGAAAGTTATTTTATTGTCTAGTCAAAGTACCAGAAGCACTTTCCTGTTTATTTCCATTTAGTGAAACAAACACTTTCCAAGTACCGCTGTCATTATTAGCGAATGTAAACTCGTAAATCATACTATATTCTGACATATTAATTTCATAAGTTTCATTGCCTTTATCTGTTATTTTATCTTTAGTGATAGGCTGTCCTTCATTAACTAAAGGAGGTACATTTCCTGTTATAGTTCCGTCTGAAGTTATAGTAATAGTGCCGCTTATAGTTTGTCCGCTCACATCTTTACCATCAAGTTTCCAATTTCCTTGATAAGTCTGTATTCCTTTATTTGGTGTAGAAGGTGTATTTGTAGGATCTGTACCTTTCTTATCGCTGCAGCTTACTGCAAATAGACTTATTAAAATTAAGCCTGAAATAATTGATAAAATTCTTTTTTTCATTTTTTTATTCTCCTAAAAATTTTTATTTTATAACAAATGAAGTTTTTATTCTTCACTAATTATCAATTTAATTATTTCTAATATGTAATTCACTTTACTAAATATATAGCAATTAAAAAAAGCATTTGAAGTATGCAATTTTTTAAATACTTCAATATAGCTAAACTAATAAACATTGATAATGTTTTTATTTATCAAGCAGTTTTTGAAATAAGCTGAAAAATCTATAAAAAAACTTATACTCTAAAAAAGCATTAAGTTTTATTATTGATATTTAAAAGTATTATGATTTATTTGTTAATTCTGACTTAAAGCTAAAACACTTATATTTATATCCCTTGAATAAGTTTTATTTTCTGTTTGATCAGATGAAGTTTCCAATTCAAGTGTTATAGTATATCCAATTGGTACTCCTTTAGATGCAGTTTTGAATTTTTGTATTCCTGTGCTTGATAGACTTATTGTCATTTCATAGCCTGTTGTAATACCTGAAGTTTTTGACAATTTAAAATCATTAGGCTCTAAAGCAGGATTTGAAGTAGAAACCGCAGAAATTTTTGCATTGCATGTTATATCATTTGGACTAATATCTAATCTAATAAGAACATCTTTTTTAATTGGACTTACATCATCTGCAGTACTCACTTCTATTTTATCATTTCCATTATTCAAAAACCAATGACTAAAGAAAAATCTTTTTGGTGTTGGGGTTGGATTTGTAGATGTGTTAGCATCATTTCCGCAGCTTATCATAAATAATACTGCTGTTAAACAAATAGCAATTTTAATAATAGCTTTTTTCATTTTTTATTCTCCTAATTTTTTTATAACAAATGAAGTTCTTATTCTTCAGTTAGTTATTCATTATTACTTGAATTATTAATCATCAAATATTCTTTGTAGTATGATATTCTATACATATAGTCAAGAGCATTTATAAAATGTTCCTCTAAATATTTTTCATCATATTCAAAACACTCATACTCTAATTCTTTTAATTTGATGTCATACATAACCGCTTTATATATAGTTTTATAATTGGCGTCAAAAAATATTTTTCTCTCACTTTTTTCTTCCTCTTGAAATGTTTTTTCTTCTTCTTCAAATTTTTTTATTTTTTCTTCAAGTCTTTTTTCATCTTTTTCATTATAAAGAATTTCCTGATTATAAATAAAGAAAGAATTATTTATAAATATATCCTCATACCTTTTTACATCTTTCAATTCTTCAAGAGTTTTCAAAAAGTTAATTACTTCTTTATTAGAGTTTACTGAAACATCATCAATGCATTTATGTTTTTCAGCAATTTTTAGCATTAGAGTAAATTCATCAATATAATTTGTAAATTCAATATCATTACTCTTTACATACTCTTTTAATAATTCATAATTCAAACAAGATAATCTCACCACACAAGAATGCAAAGAATTAAGTATATCTTTGTAAGATTTTATACTGTAAGGATTAAAAAAGTATAAAGTTTCTGCTATGTAGAAAAATGTATTTATATCATCTATAATAGAAGCTATATTATAGATTTTCTTATTGCTGTAATTTTTACTCTCTATATTAGAAAATAGAATTTCTTCATCTCTATCAACTATATCATAATCAATTCTAAAACTTGTAAATGAACATAAGAATTTTAGAAAATCATAATTAAATAAAATTAAACTCACATAATGCTGTCCGTAATTTAAAATAGATTTGAATTTATTTTCATTGTCAAAATAATTTTCCTGATTTAAATTATGCATTCTATACATTCTAACAATATCATCAGAATATAACTCAGAGAATAATTCTTTTAATTCATTTTTCATTTCATTGTATTTATCTATGCATAATTTTATCACTTCATTATATTGATATTCTCTGTATTCTTCTAAACCTATAAACAAACAATCAAAATTTATATCCATTTTAAGATATAAATATTTTATTCTTTGTACGAAATGATAAAACATCTTATCAAAATATATAGCATCATTAGAAAAATATTCTGATAATGATAAATACTCTTCCATTTCTGTATCTAATATTGTACCAATAGAACTAATATAACTATCTCTTAATACATTATCATGCTGCAAAACATAATATAAGCAGAATATATGTTCTATTATTTTAGATAGAGAAATTTCTTCAAGATATTTAAAATTATCTATCCTTTTTGTTAATTCGGTATAATTCAAATGCTTAACAGATTCTTCTATCAGCTTTATTTTATTTAAAGTAATCTTCTTTACTAAAGATTTATTTATATTTTCTTTATTATCATTGCTGAAGAAAATATCTGCTATATCTTTTAAATTTAATTTCATATTTTCGAGTTCAGATATTTTTTCAAGCACAGGAAGATGATACATAGAATAAAGTACTTTGTTAGAAGGCTTTTTACATTCTTCAAAAATGCTGTCTTGAACTTTATAGGCAGGAAGTATGCAGTTTTTATTATCATCATAATAGTTCTGCATTCTTTTTATGAGTTTATCTTTCTTTATAGGAAGTTTATCAAAAATATTATCTTTAATACTGGAAATATCTATGCTGCCGTCATTTGAAAAACAGTTTATTATATCAAATTGTAAATGGCTTCTTAAATAACTGTATATATCTGCAAAAACACCTATTTCAAAAAATAATATTGTATCCTTATAATTTGTCATTATACCTTTTATATCTTCTTTAATTGAGCCTATATCTATAAAATTATATACAAATGTATTATCATCTGTTTTTGAAATTTTTACTCTTTCAACATTGTAAGGCTTATCATGTAATTTATTTCCTGATGCTTTAGAAACTATATAGCATTCTTTAGCTTTTGATATCAATGTCTTTAATGAAGGAAGTGTATATGGATATTTTGCTTTTTCATCTGAAATAGTATAATACTTTATGTTATACTTTCTGTCAGATATATTTATGCTTTCTTTTTTCATAAAATATTTCCTTACAATAGATACTTTTTGATTATAACAGAATTATAAAAAATAATTTTCTATATCTTCCGAAAGACAGTGTTAATTTTTGTATGTTTAAGAGCCATAGATATTGCACACTTTTAGTTTAAAAAAAGAAGGTATTCCTTATAATTTAATTATTAATAAAGTAAAAAATAAAAAAGCACAGGCTTTAAAATTTAATATTAGTATTAGAACTTATTATTATTGGAAGAAGAAATTAGAAGAAAAAGGCATAATAGAAAATAAGAGCAGAAAACCTAAAAATAGTCCTAATAAAGTTAAAAATAAAAAGATTATTAACAAAGTAATAGAAATATGTAAGAAATATAAATATGGTAAAGTAAAAATAAAGAAATTATTAGAAAAAGAAAATATTAAAATAGGTACTACAGCTATTGAAACAATCTTAAAAGAACATCATTTGTATAATAAGAAAAAGAAGAAAATTAGAAAAAAACATAGAGGAAAGCATGCTGTTTATATCAAAGAAGCAGGCGAAAAGGTTCAAATAGATACAAAGTATGCTTTTTTTGGTGAAATACGCTATTATCAGCTAACAGCTGTTGATTTAGCTTGCCAAGGCACACTTCGTGCAAGAATAAGTTTTAGATATTTGTATAATGAAAAAACTCCAGATAG
>CASGDY010000142.1 GCA_949300355.1 uncultured Brachyspira sp. | reverse complement strand
TATTGATAATGTGAATGTTCTTCTTGCTTCTCCGCCGTAATTTAGAACTCTTTCACCTTTTTGACTAAATCCGAAATTAGGTATTATTCTGTCTGAAAGTTCATCGGCTGTCATATCAAGCATATAAGCAGCATTCTCCATAGTTTCTATTGCCGCTTCTTTTATTTTTGCCGTAGGTGATTTTCTTGTTAGACCGTCTACTAATATTAAGGCATAGTTCTTTCCGTTTAATGCCATACATTTTACAATAAATGCTGCCATAACAGTACGCGATCCCTTAGCAAACTCTTTTACAAGAGGATAAACTTTATCTATTTTTAAATCATCAGAATATATTAAATAAGGTATTAAAATATTTTTCTTTGTAGCTTCATAATTAGAATCTTTCCAATGAATATATAACATCTCCAAAGCATTAGTAAATGAAGTAGTATCAAGAATTTCAGCAAGCATGTCGCAGTCTTTTAATCTTGATGGCTCTACTAAATTCATATATTCCATAATGATATATTTAAATATTCTCTCATCAGCCAATGTTCCATTATTGTATAGAACTTTTGTCAAATGAACATCATCTAAGAATTTTATATTTTTTTCATAGTTTGTATTGTAGTAAGTGTCAATAAACTCCAAAGCCTCATCAATACTTTTGAAATAGTCACCGTATTTTTTAAGATTCCAATTCTTAATAATATTTTTTAATGCCCCTTTAAGTTCTGATGATCTTGCTTTCTCTGACATCTTCTCAACATAAGGTCTTGTAATAGCTTCATTATCAGCAATAACTTTAATACAATGCCTTTTAACTTCGGCTCTCTTTGTATTTTCAAGAACTGTATAAACTAAATGATAATCATTATAATGACATTTATTATACAATGTTCTTAATATATCTAAGGCTGTATTTTTATTTAATGCTATATTATCTTTTATAAACTTATCATCATTTAATATATTTACCACTTCATCAAAATAGCTTTTTAATAACTCATCTTTTACGCTATTTATAATAACATTATTATTTTCATCTACGCATCTAAGCTCTTTATATAATGTAGGAAGAGATTTTCCGCCATAGTCATAATAATAATTTGAAAGATCTCCTGCATAATCAAAATAGTATGATAATAAAATTTCTTTTAATGTAATATTCAATTCTTTATTATTTAATAGACTATCAATAACTTCTTTTAAAGTTTTATTTCCTATAGATGCCTGCACTTCTATATATCTTCTTATACCTAATTGAACAGGCAGATATTTAAAAATATCAAGAGCAAACTTTTTATAGTTTTTCATTTCATCACTGTCATAATTAAATAAAGAGAATAAATAATAAAGTTCTATATCAAGTCTAACTCCAGGAGCTCCATCCCATCTGCTGTATAAACGGAATATATTTTTTTTGTCCGTATAATAATCTATAAGCGTATCAAAGAGTTTATTTTTATCTTTATCAAATATTTCTTCTATTTTTTCTGTAGTAGTAAAAGCAGGTCTTTTATTGTATCCATCAGACTTATCTTCTGTAAATTTATTAGTTATAGTTTGTAATACAGTTAAAGATATTTTTAAATTATTTGCATCTATTTTATTATCATTATGTTCTAGTAAAATACCGCTAAGCACTATAAATATTCTTTTGTTTCTATTACTTATATCACTATTTAGACTGTTTCCTACTAAATTATAAATTTTATAAAAATCTTCTTTATGATTCAAATATAAATCTCTTGCACCATAAATGAAGTCATAATGAAAATAGTACTCAAAATGCTGTGCTATAAATGCGAAATCATTTGGATAATTTATTGCATTAAAGAATTTCTCTCTAGCTTTATAAGGATTGTTATAATCTAATAATCTTAAATACTCTCCAAGTTCAATATTCATATCAATAATATATTCTTTATTATTATTAAGCACTTCTATAAATTTATTTTTTAAAGCTTCATTTTTATCTAAAAGAGCAGCAATAACATTTAAAGTATCATAAAGATTAGGAAGAACATCAAATGATTTTATAGCTGCATTAATATATTTCTCATCGCATTCTTTATTATTTTTTATAACAGAACATATTGCAATCAATGGTATTACAGCATCTCTTCCCATTTTATGAAGTATTTTTTTATTATCATTATTGTTAATAATATCAATATATTTATCTGTGTATTCTTGAAACTCTTTACTGAAATATTTATTAAAATCTTCAAAAACTCTATATATTAAACTTTCACCATTTAGGGTTCTTGCCCTCTTTTTATAGTTTTTTTCATATCCGTATGTAAGATATCTGAGTGACTTTTCAAAATCTTTATTGATTATATAATCAAAAATAACATATCTAGTTCCGCCATCTCCTTCCTTATCTCTTCCGTAAATGAGTATCTTCATAAAATGTTCATATCTTTTCTTTAATGCCTCATCTTCTATAGAAAAATAATCTTTAAAAAATTCATCTCCTCCATGAAAATAATCATAAGGATGTCTTTTTATTTTGCTGAAATCATTTGTAGCTTCGCATTTCTTTATGTCATCTTTTATATAAGATTTAGCATAGTATGTTTCAAGTTTTTTTTCCAAGTCCATAAATTCACCTCTTATCATTTTTTAATCTATATTAATGTATAGTATATGTATTTTTTATTTATTGTCAATAGAGATAGTCAATACCAATATTAATAAGAATTCTCAATAATAAAAAAGCCTATGCATTTACCGCATAGGCTTAAGGAGAAACAAATAATACCATTCATTCTTCTATATATTTCATCATTATTTCATAATATTCACTTATTAATAGCCTATAGTCTTCATCATTAAGAAAAGTACATTCATTATCTAAAATATTAAATAATTTAGTCATAATATACCTCCTTTTTTTCATTCATAAATAAACCTTAATTTTTTATGTGACATATAAACTTTATATTGTAGTTAATTATCACAATCATCTATTAATAATATAAGAAATTATATAACAAATGCAACAAATTTTTTCAATAAATTTCATAGGTTGAATTTAGAATTATAGTTATTATCATATTATTTTAGTTAAAACAAAAAATAAGAAAATATATAATTTTATTGTAAAAATAAATTGCTATGAAATAGAGAAATAAGATTCAATAGATGAAGATTTAGAAATAAATTATTTTATTTATGTGCATATGAGTTAATCACGATAAAAAATCAACTAAACTCAATAAAATGCCATAAAAAATTTTTATGCTGTAAAAAAAGCAATGCATCAAAAAATACATTGCTTTAAATATTTATTTTTAATGATTTAATTATTAAAATTAATATCTCCAAATTCCCCAGATATCCAATCCGCCGCCGAATGCATTATATATATTAAAGTCAGCACTTTTTTTCATTATTCCCTGACCTTCGGCATATCCCGTCAAACCAAATGTAAAATTTTCTACTAAAGTAACCCGAAGTTCTCCTTCAACTCCATAATGCAAATTATATTCGCCATCTACTTTATATATTTTACCTTCAAACATCAGTCTAGGCATTACATAGGTGTATATTGCACCTAATTTAGCCTCAAATTTTGCAGGCATTAATACATAGAAATACATACTGTCGCTTGATCTTCCGCCTTCATCATCATACAAATAATTAAGTGATGCATCTTCAGCATACCCTGCATCTATAGTAGCCCATCTGGCACCTATACCATAATAGAAAGCCAATTTTACAGGAAGACTTATTTGTACAGGATAATTATCAAATCTTGTAAGCATTATACTTCCGTATAAAGAGCCTCCTATTACCATAGGAGCTATTTTTGTTCCTCCAACATCATTTGTAATAGTTGAAAGCTGTATGCCGTAATGAAGTGACATTGTAAATTCATCTAATAAACCGCCCCTAAACATAAAAGATAATTTAGGGGTTGTACTTACCGAAAGTTTTCCGCCATGATATGAAGGATTTCCTACAGAAACAGAAATAGGTAAGGATAATCTATATTTTTCTGTAGCAATACCGAAAGAAAATGAATGGCTATGAGCAACAGCACTGTTTTTAGCATTAAGATCATTATATAAACTAAATTGATATCCGAATCCAAATATACCGTAACTTAATCCTACAAATCCTTTAGGTAAAAATGCTAGTTTTCTTTTACCATCAGCATTTGTATGACTATTATCAACTATATGTGATAAGTCTAATATTGCTACTCCTAATTTAAAAGGTGTATTATGATTCATAAGCGGAGCAAAATCATATATGGTGCTGATTCTATCTGATCCGAATCTTGTTGAGGTTACTCCTTCTATTAAGTTATGCATATTATCTTTATCTATTATATCATCTATTGCAAAAGCAAAAGAGTTTAATATTAATAGCATCATAAGTATTATTTTTTTCATTTTTTCTCCACTTAATCATTATAGTTATATTACAAAACAGATATTATTTAATAATGTAAATAATGTAATCATCATAATAGTTTATAGCAGAAACACTATTTTTTCAAGTGCATATTTTATTCATATTTTTACTTTGTCTAAAGAGTAAATTAAAAGATGTTTTCTTCCGATAAATTCACATACGGAATTAAAAATGATAAAAGATTTTTTTTATTTTATAGTTATTATACTATCCAAAACTATAATAGATTTGTTTAGAGCATTCGGAAGTATTATAATATTCGGATTTATTTTATATATACTTTCTTCTATTACAAGGAGAATATTTGCTAAAACATTAGGCTCTAAAACAGAAGTATATATTACAGGCTGGATAGGTACTCCGATACATGAACTATCTCATGCCTTGTTTTGTTTACTATTCAAACATAAAATTAATGATATAAAATTATTTAATACAAAATCTGATACTATAGGATATGTTCTTCATAGTTATGATTCAAGAAGCTGGTATCAGCAGATGGGTAATTTTTTTATAGGGGTAGGGCCGATTATTATTGGAACTTTAATTGTTTATCTATTGTTTATATTATTAGCTCCTGAGTTAAAGAATAATGTATTTGAAATACCTGTCATTAAATATAAACAAGTATTTAATTCTGATATACTTTCAATATTCTACTATACTATATCAAATATATTTGTATACACCTATAATATATTTATCAATATTATAAAAAATGTTATAGAGTATTCTTCTTTTAAAAATATTACTTTTTGGCTATTTTTATATTTATCAATAGCAATAGCTTCACATATGGAGTTAAGCCCTGCTGATATTTCACATGCTTCAAAAGGTATTATAGTTATATTTGCTCTGTCATTAATATTAAATACTTTGTTCATTATAATGAAAGTGTTTTTTAAATTGGATATTCCTATTTTTATAAATCAATTTTTTAATAGAATTCTAGAAACTTATAATATGTTATTGATATTTTCGGCTATAATATCATTATTCAATTTTCTAATATCGTACATAATTTTGACTCCTATTAATTTAATAAAAAATAGAAGTTTAATTAATCCATTTACAAGCTGATTATAAGTTTATATGCATTTATGCTATTTATTTTCTAATTAAGTTTAGATTTTATAAGAATTTTAAGAAAAATAAGATTATTTAATTATTGTTTTTTTTACCAAATTTATTTTTAACAAAATTACTTAAAATATTCAATTTATCAGCAGTAGCCTCTTTAGATGCTTCTAAGTTTTGGCTTTCTATTTCTTCATAAACTTCTTTTCTGAATATTTTTACATTTTTAGGAGCATTAATACCGAGTTTTATTTGGTCGCCTCGTATATCTACGAGCATTATTTCTATATTATCTCCTATTACTATGCTTTGATTGATTTTCCTAGAAAGTACAAGCATTGTTATGAACTCCTTTCTTCTGTATTAGAGTTTTCCGAAGAATCATTATCTTCTAAAAGAATAGAATGTCTAGTTGTATATTTATCGCCTGAAACAGTACATTGTTTAGCTTTATGATTTTTAATATTAAAAACTACAGGTGCAACTAAATTAGCACTCATAGATTTAAAATCGCTATTTGGAATGCTGACAATAGTAAGAAGGTATAAATCTTCATTATTCTCTATACCTAAATATTTTATATCATCATCATGTACATCAGGTTCATAATTTTTAAATATCAAAAATGGATCTATGAGTATAAAGCATACATTTTTATCATCTTTAGACTGAAGTATTTTAAAAGTTCCTTCCTCATCCATATTGACAAGATAAAATTCATCATAGTCTTCAAATGCTAATATAGTACCATTTAAGTGGTATAATGAATCATCTGAAACTTCTATTTTTCCGAGTATCCTAGATTCTATTTCCGGCATATAATTATTTCCTTTTATACATTAATAATATTTTATATTGTCAGCATTTTATTTTTTATCTTATTTTATTATCTTAAATAATCCATAAGAGTTCTGCCTAATAATCTTCCTGCTGTTTGTAATGAAGCATTATGAGCATATTGCCACATATTGAAATTAACAATTTCTTCAGCATAGTCAATATTTTCATTTTTAGCCAAAGCCTCTTCAATAGCTAATTTCTGATCTTCAAAGCTAGCATAACCCATATCAAGTCTTGTAACTTTAGAAGATGCATTAGCCTGAACAGTAGCAACATTATCCAAAGAACTATCTATATAACCCAAAGCCTCGCTTCCTATAGCTCTTACATCATCATTAAGCATAGCATCTCTTAAATAAATAAGAGTTTCAAATACGCTTTTTCCTGTAACTAAAGCACTAGGTTCATAGTTGTTTTCTGGATTATTAGCAGCACCTTCTCTTACTAATCCTATATCTTGTAAAACTGTACCGCCTGCTAAATCTTGTAAAAGTATTTTATGAGGAGAGCCTGTTTTTAATTGTATAACTTTTTCCCCGCCTCTTAAATCTCCTATACTTGCACTTACATTACCATTAGCATCATTTATTCTTTGAACTATAGCTTCAATATTATCGCCTTGCTTAATATTTACAACCATATCATCTATCATAATATCCTGATCTTCAGCAGCAACATAAGTTGAAGCATCTTTTGTAGATATTATTTCCATATCAGTACCCCAGAAAGCATAATTACCTGGAGTAGCTACATTGATAACTTGTCCATTTTCTACTTCTCTGTTTTGAGCATTTCCATCGCCTTCATACATAACAGATTTTACTATAGAACGGCCTGCTTTTTCATCGTATCCGTAGAATGCTCTGAAAGGTGCTGTTTTTATACTTGTTCCTGAGAATATATACTCGCCTTTGCTTTGAGTTTTTGATATATCATATATTCTCTCTATCATTTCTTCTACTTCCATAGCCATTTTTGCTCTGTCATCTGCTCCGTAAGTGCTGTTTGCACCTTGAACTGCTAAATCTCTTGCTCTATTCAAAGCCTGAGTGATAGCTGACATAGAATCATGTGCTACGCTTAATTTTTCTTTTCCATCAACTATATTGCTTTGATATCTGTCTACTGAAGACATTCTAGTTCTATAATATATAGAATTAAACCAGTAGATAATCTAGTTTGAGAAGCTTCCATCTCATTATAGTTTCTTTTTATTGTACTAACTGTTCTATTAAATTGGGCTTGTTCAGTAACTCTCATTTTTTATCTCCTGTTTTAATATAGAAATGATTATTATATCGTTTCCATTTTCGTAATAATCTAAAAACCTTTTACTATTTTTTTGTTATTATTGCTATGTTCGCCCACCTGTATGGTGCCTACTTGGTGGCTTCGTCTCACTTTTTTTATTATTGCTAGCTATAAACTCGCTTTTAATAAGCTGACAACTTCCTTAGTTAGTTTAAGCTGCTCGTTTATAGTTTTAATTATAGCATTTAAATTTTTATTATTTTTATAATAATAAAAACTATTCTTATTATCGGAATATAAATTATAAAAAACATTCATACATACATATAGATGATATTAAATTTACTTTATAAAAAAATTACATTTCCGTTAATATTATGTTAATTAAAAATATTTATGGAGTATTAATATTTTATGATAATTATAAAAGAAAGTATTGAAGTTTCAGAAATTAAGAATATGCTTGGAAATTTTTTTACTGATATGGTTAAAGGTGTTGTTGATATAGAAAAAAATGAATTAGCTTTAGATGCTGAGCTTCATAGTGATTTGGAGTCTTTGCTAATAGAAAATGGTTCTTTACAGAAAGATTTATGGGGAATTAATATTTATCCTGAATTAGATGATGAAGATTTTATAGAATTTGATTCTTTAATTAATATAAGACCTACTGATAATAATAGAAGCAGATATGTTGAAGATGAAAATATTAGAAATAAAATAATAGAAATATTAAATAATTTAATAATTAAGTGATAGGTGTGTTTATGAGTTATATGCATAAAGATTCAGCAAATGGAAAATGGAATACTTTGAGTCTTGCCGAACAGATGGCTAATATTGGAAGTGAAGTTTACAGAGCAATAAAATTTAAAAATAAAAATAATTTTGAATATTCTAAAAATGCTGCATATAGAGCTTTAGAGCTTATTGACTTGACTATATTAGCCCAATACAAAAAACATAGTATAAAAGAATTTACAAGGCTTAGAGAAGTTTTATGTGATTATTTGCTTGGGGATAATGAATATAATACGGATGAAAGCATTATGAAATATTTTGACAGTTTTGCTTATATATTAGCAAAAAGAAAAGGAAAATAAAATTTAATAGTTTTATTTTTTATATAATCTTTTAAAAATTTATTTCATATTTGCTATTAATCATTCTTTAGTTTTTCCTATAATAGCCTGCTGACATATATCATTATATCTAGTGTCTCTTTTTCTCTTTTCTATTATTACTATGCCATCATAATAATGAATAGAGTAGGTGCTGTCTGTAAAGGCATTTGGGTATAAATCATCTTCTTCAGTAGCCCAATAGGCATTAAGGGAGTCTATTAAATTTTTTGTATATTCTATATATGAATTAGGATTTTTATAACCGCCTCCGAAATTAGGCCAATATGAAGTATAAACATCTTCGCATAAATAAATTCCATCATCTTTTACATGTTCATACATCTCTTCAAAAGTAGTTATTTGCTGATTCATTCTATGTCCGCCATCATCTATTAAAATATCTAATTTTGGAATTTGGCTTTTTACTTCTTTTAAAAATTCTCTGTCATCTTGAGAGCCTATGAATATTTTTATATTATCCTGTTCAAATTGTTTGCATTTAGGGTTTCTATCTATTGCATATATGTTGACATTTGCTTCAGGGTTATTATTTCTGAAATATTCTCTCCACATTTTTACAGCACCGCCGCTTCCAACACCAATTTCCATCATATTAATATCTTTACCTCTATATTTAGAGAAATGTCTTTCGTATATATCAAAAAAAGGCAGATGTTTGAATATAGCTTCTCCTTTATTATTCAAAAAGTAATTATGCAAATCATATTTAGATTGATCTTCATTATCATTTATGAGTATATCTCTTATTATTTCCAATTTTTTTTTATCTTCTTCGCTGTCGCTTTTTACAAGTAAAAGATTTTTATGCTTTTTCACTCTTAATTTTTTTATTTCAGACTTTTTACCTTTTTTCATTTATTTTCCTTATGATATTCAATAGAATTAATATTATGTTAATTCTTTATACTATAAAATTTTAATTTGTCAAGAATATAAAGTATTATTAAAATTGAACATATTTGCAATTTGTTTTTTTTATTAAAATTGCTCTATATATCTATCAATATTTCATATTTAGTATATGTAAAATAATAAATTAGTATTGTAAAATATCTTTAAAATGTTAAAGTTTAAATATACATATTAAACGATTAAGGAGTATGAAAACTTATGAGAAAAATAATACTTTCTATTATAATGTTTACTGCTATTGCATCTACATCATTTGCAGTTAACGGCGGTTTTGAGTTTATATTAAATGTACCTGTTGGAATGAGTGTTGGTGTTTATGATTATGATTTAACTGATAGAGCTGAAAATGCTGATGTTTGGCTTAATGGTGAAATAAGAAATAATGTAGGAAGAAATAGCGGAATTGGTTTTGATATAGGTGTAACTGCTCAGATTGGTTATATGTTTAAGTTTACTGATAATTTGGGATTAAGCGTTCTTGGTGAAGTAGGATATAGTCATGATACTTATTCTTATATTAGTAAACTTAATAAAAACATATCATATACATATTCTTTTGAAAGTATACAGGTTGGTATACTTCCTAAATTTAATTTCTTCAATTTTTCTGTAGGAATAGGAGGAGGTATTAAATTTCCTATGGCTGGAAATTATCATTCAGAAATCGGTTCAATTAGTACTGATACAAAAATAAATTCAGATTATATGAAAAGAAATTTCAAAACAGGTGTAATTCCTTATATTAAATTTACTTTTGATTATTCTATTTTCTTTACAGAAAAAATGGCATTTAATATAGGTTTATATCTTGGATATGATTTTGGAGTAGAGCCTAGTTTATATTCAGTTAATACAGGGCTTCCAAATTGGAATTTAGGTAATAATGTTCTAGTAGTTGATGAAGTGAGTTATTCTAGTTTTGATATAGGTTTACAATTAGGATTTAAATTCGGACCTAGAACAAAATAAAACAAAATAAAATATTATAATTTATTGAATAATAAAAAGAAATAGTTTATCTTTATTTTAGATGACTATTTCTTTTTTATTTTTTAGTATTTAGTTGTGGGGGTTATTATGAATAATGATATTAATAAAATTATAGAAATTGCTAATAACAATCAGAAAAAAGCATTTAATATTATAGAAGAGCTTGATATTGAAAATGCTTTTAAAAATATTGGAGCAAGAATTAATTTAGTGGGTTCTTTAAAAATGGGACTATTAATGAAAAATAAAGATATTGATTTTCATGTTTATACGCCTGAATTAAATATAGAAAAAAGTTTCTTAGCAGTATCAAAAATATCATCTAATATAAAAATAGAAAAAGTAACATATAATAACTTAATAGATACAGATGAGCATTGTATAGAATGGCATTTATTTTATAAAGAAAATGATAAAGATTATAATGAAATTTGGCAGATTGACATTATACATATATTAGAAGGTTCTTATTATGACGGATATTTTGAAAAAGCTGCTGATGATATAATGAATATGCTTACCGAAGAAAAAAGAAATATAATATTAAAATTAAAGTATGAAACTCCTGATAATACAAAAATAATGGGTATAGAATACTATAAAGCTGTTTTACAATATAATATTACAAACTTTGAAGACTTTATCAAATGGAGAGATAAACAATTATTCAATGGTATTATAGAATTTTAATTATATTCTATAAATAAAAATTGCAATCAGATTTAATAATGCATACAAGAAGATATAGTTAATATATTTTGATTTTATATAATTCATATTTTCTACAAAATATATTATAGGTACAAATCCCAAAGTAAATGATGAATAAAAATAATGAGGTCTTCCAGCACCTATATTTGCAAGCATATAGAATACTATGGAGATTATTATATATAATATATAAAAAAATAATAACTCTTTTAATGTGTTCGTTTTTTTATCATCATCTGTTAACATTTTTTTAGTAAAGAAATGTTTATAAGCATAAATTAATACTGTCAAAGCAAATACAAATGATAATATATAAAATATAAAAGTGAGGACATATAAAGGATTGCTTCCAAAATACATATTTATAATATCTTTTATTCCATTTACATACTTATATCCAGGTTCATTTGTAGTAAATAGCAATATAGAATAAATTTGAGGAGGCTGTATTATATTTACAGCATCTATTTCTGATTTTCTTCCTAATATCTTTGATATTCCCTCAAAATTATTTTGAAATTGATATATTAAATATGGAAGATAAGTTAAAAATGATATGAATACACCTATTGATAATGGTATTATATTTTCTTTTGTATCTTTTTTCCATCTTATTATTAGAAATATTATGAGAGAAGGAATTAAAGAAAAAAAGTTTGAAAAATGGCATTGTGCTGATAATGCTAATATAGGAAACAGTAAAACAGCATATATGAATTTTTTATCATTATATAGATATTCATAAAGTACAGGCAGAAAAATAAAAGATAGTAATAAAGGATTATGCGGATTATATATATTGTTTCCAGCATTCAGGAAATATAGATTAACTGACATCAGCATTAAAATAATAGTAAATGTAGCGAGTGAGAATCTTTTGTAAAGCCAAACAAAAAATATAATACTTATTAATATAGAAGTAATTAAATTAACAAATCTAGCCCCTTCATAAGTACTTCCGCCTATAAAATATTTAATCATATATGATAAATAAAAATATCCTCCAGGAACTCTTGAATTTTCTTCGCTATCATAAGTATCAGGAGTATTTAAAAAAACTCCTTCTATAGGAAATTTTTTTTCATTAATAGATTTTTTTAATTGGTAAAATTGATATTCTCCGTCTAATCCTATAGGATATCCTACAACCGATTTATTATATATATGGAATCTTAAAAATATTCCAATTAAGATAGCTATTATTGATAATATTATTAGTAGCTTTTTATTATTTACATTTATCATTTTTTATCCTTATAAACATTTTCTTTTTTTGAAATATTAAATTTTGAAAGTATATAAACAACACCTATTAAAAATCTTAAGAAGTACATTGATATCGAATAAATAGGGTGCAGTAATAATTTTTTCCATTTTCCTTTTTCTACATAAACACCAATATAACGATAAAACATGCCAAATTGTTTTTTAGTTGTTTCATCATGTCCCCATTTTTTGAAATAATTATCAAAGTTTGAAGCATAATAACTTTTTTTTACTATGTATTGTTTTAGTGTATGATTTTCATGATGGTATAATGGAGATTTTATTATATCTACTTTTCCTATTTCTTTTATTCTTCTGTCTATATCCCAATCTTCAGTACCATTTAAATTTAAATCAAAACCTCCTATTTTTATAAATGCTTCTCTTCTAAAAAATCTCACTGCATCTATAACTGTGGCATCATAAAAAGAACGTTCAAAACTTCTTACTCTATTAAAAAAACTATTTCCGTAAATTTTTTCTGGTATATAAATAGCCTGCACATCTTTATTATTTTCAAAAATTTCCAAACATTCTGTTATAACATTTTCTGATAAAGTCATATCCACATCTAAAAATCCTATTATTTCGCCGCTTGATATTTCAGCTCCATAATTTCTTTGAGCGGAACGTTCAGGACCTTTTATAAAAGTTTTTGCTCCTAATTCTTTAGCTATTTCTACAGTTTTGTCAGTTGAGCTATTATCTACTAATATTATTTCTGTATCTTTATAATTAGAATTTTTTACTGCATTTATACAATCAGTAATAAAATTTTCTGAATTTTTAGTTGTTATGATTATGCTTACCATTTATTTACCAATTTTATTTATGATTTATAAATAATATATTCATAACAAAAAAATAACAATATCATTTAATTATTTGACATATAAAATTATAATAAAAAGCGGAGCTATAAGCCGTATTCTAGGAAAAGGGCAATCCGTTTCTGTTTGCTCTTGCCTCTCATGGGGTTTACACTGCCATTCATGTCGCCACAAATGCGGTATGCTCTTACCATGCCTTTTCACCCTTACCAAATTGGCGGTATATTTTCTGCTGCACTTTCCATAGGCTTTCGCCTTCAAGCCGTTAGCTTGCATGAAGCCCTTTAGAGGTACGGACTTTCCTCAGTATTAGTTACTTAAATACCGCGTTTACCCGCTCCGCATAGTAAATTACTCTATTATAAAATTTACAAAATGTCAATCATAATTTTATAAATAAAAAAGAATGTATACATATAATAATTACTCATTATATAACAAAATTCTGTATGACTAATTTTATATAAAATTAATATAATCACTTATAATAGTAATTAAATTAAACATATGATTAAGCAAGTATATTTTATAAATTTATTTATTTATTTTTATCTCACAATTTTATTTGATAATATCTATCAATATTTTTAATGTGGTTAATAAAGATATACTAACAAATATAGGTTTTATTACTTTTATTCCTTTCTTTATAGCAAATTTAGCTCCCAAATAAGTAAATATCATCATAAAAGGTATTACAAATATTCCAATTCTATAATTAACTTTTCCTTCTATGGCAAATATTATCAATGAACATAAATTACTTATGAGGTTCAATGCTTTAGCATTTCCAGAAGCGAGAAGAAAATCCATTTTATAGTAAAGTACAAAAAACATTATTAAAAAACTTCCTGTACCAGGTCCGAATACTGCATCATAAAAACCTAAAATAAAAGCAAAAAGCATTCCAACTATATAATTTTTAATTTTTAAATTATTTTCATCAAATTTATTTTCTGATCCGAAACCTTTAGAAAATAAAGTATAAATACCAACAGCTAAAACAAGCACCATTACTAAAGGCTGTAATATTTTAGCATTTATTAAAACTACAACTCGTACTCCTAATATAGCACCTAATATTGTCATTGGTACGCAAAATTTTATTAGTTTTGAAGTTAATTTTCCATTTCTGAAGAAAGTAAAAGCAGAAACTATTGCTCCTGATGTAGATGTAAATTTATTTGTTCCCAAAGCAATATGCGGAGGTACTCCTGCTATAAAATATGAAGGCAAACTTATAAGACCTCCTCCGCCAGCAGCAGCATCAACAAAACCTGCTATAGAACACCCTACTATTATTATTATAAAATTTCCTATATCAAGCATAATAATAAACCTCTAATTTGTATTTTACCTGAAAAAAATATTATACCTATAAAGATCTTTTGTCAAATGATTCTTATAAATATGTTTTATTTTTTTCTTAATAAAATAAAAATAATATTTATTTTAATTCTAGCAATATCTTATGTAGTAATATGAACTTTTAAAATTTCTTTTATTTTTTAAGATGATATTATTATAATTTTTTATAATAATATCATCTTAGTTATTAATTATAATTGATTATGATAAAATAATATTTAATAAATAATTATTGATTTATTTTATATATGTTATATAGTAATTATTTAGTAAACATAATTTTTAGTTATGTTTATTAAATATTATATAAAGGATAAAGTATGAATAAGAAAATACCTTTTTCGCCTCCAGATATAACAGACAGCGAAATAGAGGCTGTAGTTAATGTATTAAAATCAGGCTGGATTACAACAGGCCCGGTAAATAAAGAATTTGAAGAGGAGCTTTGTAAATATATAGATGTAAAAAGAGTAAAGTTATTTTCAAGTGCAACTTCAGCTATGGAATTGGCATTAAAAATATTTGGAGTAGGCGAGGGTGATGAAGTAATAGTGCCTGCTTATACTTATGCTTCAACTGCAAATGTTGCGGTTCATTTAGGTGCTAAAGTTGTATTCATAGATGCTAAAGAAGATGATTTTAACATAGATTTAGAAAGACTAGAAAAAGCTATTACTAATAAAACTAAAGCTGTTATTGCAGTAGATATTGGAGGAAAACCTTGCGATTATGATGGAATTATAAAGATTTTAGAGAGTAAAAAAGAATTATTTAATGCTTCAGAGAATAAATATCAAAAAGAATTAAAAAGACCTTTATTTTTACTTGATGCTGCTCACTCAATAGGGGCAATTTATAAAAGAAAGAGAATAGGTTCCCAAGCTGATGTATCTTCATTCTCTTTTCATGCGGTAAAAAATATAACAACTTCAGAAGGCGGAGCATTATCCTTTAATGATATAGGAAGTATTAGTGCTGATGATATATACAAAGAACTTTCTGTATTATCTTTGCATGGACAAAATAAAAGTGCTTTTGATAAAAATAGCGGTGGTAAAGGGGCTTGGAGATATAACATAGAATTGCCTGGTTATAAATGTAATATGAGCGATTTACATGCAGCCATTGGTTTATCGCAGTTAAGAAGATATGATTCGATGATCAATCATAGAAAAAAAATAGTGGATATATATAATCATATTCTAAGTAAAAATAAAAGAATAATACTGCCTAATTTCAAAGATGACTGCAGTGAATCTTCATATCATCTATATTTAATAAGAGTACAAGATTTTGAAGAAGAAGACAGAGATTTATTTATAGATAAAATGTCAGAATTAGGCATAACATTAAATGTTCATTATTTGCCTTTACCTGCACATAAGGCTTATATAGATTTGGGTTACAAAATGGATGATTATAAAAATGCATTTAATTTATATAAAAATCAAATAACATTGCCTTTATATAGTACATTAAAGGAAGAAGATGCTGAGTATATTGCACTTAACATAATTAAGTATTTGAATGAATTTTGATATATGATAAAAGTTTTATAAACTATAATTAATTTATAAATAAAATGGCTTTAGTTTATTGAAAACTATATCCATTTATTGTTTTATATAATTTTTTATACCTTTTTATAAAAAACAATATCTATGATTATTTTTTTAACCTTTATAAAATGATAAATATTTACTTTTATTTTCTTTTTGTTATAATTTTTTTATGAGAAATATTAACAGAATGAACGATTATTTTGTGCGTTATCTTTTAGGCTCTATTGGTAATGAAGATATACTTGAAAATATAGTTAATTGTGTGCTTAGAGATTCAGGTTTTGAAGAAGTTTATAATTTAGAGATAATTAATCCGCATAATCTTCCAGAAAATATTAATCTTAAAGAATCGGTTCTTGATGTAAAAGCTATTACAAAAGACAATAAAAAAATTATTATAGAAATACAATTATCTGGCAATATAGATTTTGTTAAAAGAATATATTATTATATTTCAAAGAACATAGTAAGCGAATTAAATGAAAATGAATCTTATGATATTATTAGTCAGGTTATAAGCATTAATTTTGTAAATTTTAATATGGACTTTAATGATGAAGGTAAAGCTCATAGATGTTTTAAATTGATAGACACTCAAAATCATAATGTGTCATTAGATATTATTCAAATGCATATTATAGAAATTCCAAGATTTACAAAAATATTGAATAATTCAAATATAGATGATATTAAAAAAAATAAAATATTATCTTGGATAGAATTTTTTACAGTTAAAGATTTAGATAAGGTTAAAGATAAATTAAAGGAGATTAATGACATTATGCCTAAAGTAATAGATAAATATGAAAGATTTATATCAAGTGAAGAAGAAATGGAAGTTTATAATGCAAGAGATGCATTTTTATACGGACAAACATTAATGCTAAAAAAAGAGAGAGAAGAAGGTATTAAAGAAGGTATTAAAGAAAATCAAATATTAATAGCTAAAAATATGAAGAAAGATAAACTAGATTTTAATACAATTTCTAAATACACAGGATTAAGCATAGAAGAAATAGAAACATTATAAATAATAATGCTTTATATTATCATCATTACTACAATACTATTTTTTGTATTAGTTTTTTTATTTATTACTCATTTTAATAATGATTCAAAAATATATTTAAATAATATTGATAATGATAAAGAAATATTAACTTTTATTTCTGTAAAGAATTATGATAATGAATTAATTAATATAATAAATACAACTAAAATATCAGGCATTATAATAAATATTGATAATTTAGATATTGATACACTTTCTAATATTATAAAAACTATTAAAAGAAGTATTAATAGAAAAATATTCATAGCATTGGATCAGGATTATAAATCTACTTATAATATAGCTTATCATCAGAAGTTTAAAGTTTATCCTAGTTATATAGGTGAGAGAGAAAGCGAAGAATATGCTTATAAAATAGCCTATGAAAGAGCATTAAAATTAAAGTCTTTGGGCATTAATATGATTTTATCGCCTATATGCAATACCTATTGTAATGAAAAATCACATTTAAAAGAAAATATATTTACAAATGATAAAATACTAGCTTCAAGGCTTATATATCAAACTGTAAAAGCTCAGAAAGATGCAGGTATTATAACTGCATTAAAATATTTTCCAAAATACTATGATGATGAGTTATATATAGATGAAAAAATAGATAATGTAGAAAGCGTATTGGATAATAGAGAAACATTTTTAGCAGGAATAAAAGCTAATGCTGATATTATAGTGATGTCGCATATAAAAAATACTGATAAATACAGAGATTTTCTCATTAACAATATGAAGTTTAAAGGCATTATAATGACTGATTATATCAATGACAGTAAAAATATAATTAGTTATGGAATAAATGTTTTTTCCTATAATTATTATAGAAATAAAAATATAAAGAATATGATAAAAAATAATATAAAAGAAATGGATCTGGAAGTATGTTCAAAAGTATTAAAATTAATAGAAAGGTTATAAATATAGTATTAACTTTGTTTTTGATATTATTATTATTTTATGCATGTAAAAGTGCTTCTAGTGTTATTGAAGAACAAAGTTATATAGATGACTTAAAACAATCTTATCCTGATTTATCATCTTATATAGATAAAGTAGCTGAAATGAGTGATAAAGAAAGGAAGGGTTTGCTATTAATGGTAGGCATAAAAGATAAGGTGCTTTCAGAAGATACTATTAAAACTCTTAAAGATAATCATATAATGGGAGTAATACTATTTGATTATAATATTACAGATGAAAAACAGCTAAAAAAGTTGACATCAGATTTAAGAAAATATGTTAATCCAAATATGTTAATTTCTATAGATCAGGAAGGCGGAGAGGTTAATCGCATTAATTTTGATAAGCTAAAAAATATATCTCCAAAGAATATAGGAGATTCAAACAGTGCAGAATATGCTTATAATATAGCTTATCAAAAATCTAAGTTCTTATTGGATTTGGGAATTAATATGATATTAGGCCCTTTATGCGATATTCCTAATGATACAAATTCTTATCTTTATAATAGAAGTTTTTCTACAAATGCTAATATAGTTGCTGAAATGGTTTCAAATACAGTGAAGGCTCAAAGAGATGCAGGAATCATAAGTGTATTAAAACATTTTCCAGGTCATGGAGATACTGCTGTAAACTCTCATAATGATTTTCCAAGCATCAATAAAACTACAAATGAATTATTATCTAATGAGTTTATTCCTTTTAAAAGCGGTATAGATGCAGGAGCAGAAATGGTTTTAGCTGCTCATATAAAAAATAAATATATAGATGATAAAAATACGGCTAGTATGTCAAAAAAATATGCAGATATATTAGAAAAAGATTTGGGCTTCAATGGGGTAGTGATTACAGATGATTTGGCTATGACAGGAAGTATTGATAAGGGTATTAATTTTGGTATCAATTTAATAAGCAATGTATATGAAAATGTAGAGTATATGTTTGAAGATATAGATGCTGATATCATTTCATGTGCGAGATTATTAAAGATAATTTCAGAAAATACTCAATCCCGCACATAGAAATATCATTAATTTCAATTAGCCTGTTTCTTTTTCCTATTACTGTTAGGATTTCTCTTGTATGTTAGAGTTTCATCTAATCCTGATTTAACATATTCATTAATAATGTTTACTACTGTATGATAAGTAACATTATATTGTTTTGCTATATCAGTGTGAGTAAGTCTTGTGTTTTTCTTTTCATCTAATGCCAAAATGATATTTGCTCTAGAAATGAGTCTTTTTGATTTTCCTTCCTTTTTAATAAATTCTTTGATTTTTTCCTTCTCCTCTTCACTTAAGGATATCATGTGTTTAGTTGTTATACTCATTCGAACCTCCTATTAAAAGAATACATATAACTAACATTAAGGATAAAGAGATTTTTAAGAATAAAATTATAAAAATATAGTCAAAGAATAAAATAAAAAAACAGTTTAGATAAATTAGATTAATTAAATAAAGATAATCTAATATATTTTTTTATTCCAATATATATTTTATAAACCCTTGTTGTATTAGAATATTATCATAATATGAATAAAATATCAATATAAAAAAATAAAATTAGATGTTTAAGAGCCACAGATATTGCACACTTTTAGTTTAAAAAAAGAAGGTATTCCTTATAATTTAAATTATCACAAATAAACAAAAGGAATACCTATGAAACAATATAATACAAATCAGAAAAAAAAGATAGTATTAATTATTAATAAAACTAAAAATAAAAGAGTGCAGGCTCTCAAATT
>CASGDY010000141.1 GCA_949300355.1 uncultured Brachyspira sp. | reverse complement strand
AGCAGACTTAAATAAATGACCTAATCCTGATTCCTCTATAGAAGGACTTACTCTTAAAGTAAATATCTGCTCGGCAACTTCCGAAGTAGAAGCCAAAAACAAAATAGGTGCTGGAGAATTACCAAGCAAATACATTATTAAGTTTTCATCAAGTCCTACTGTAGCTCCAATCTGTGCTCCTTTCATAAAGTCTACATACTGAATAGGGCTGTCTTCATCAAAGTTTCTTATTATCTCTCTTAAATAAGGCGTAACCTTAAAAGAATAATAACCAGGTATCGCTGAAACTCTTTCATTTAATATTCTAGTTCTTTCTATATATTCTACTATTTCATATTTTGGCTTTACTTCTAAATTTTTTCTTACAATATCTTTAATATAATTCAAATCGTCATCATTCCAATTATTTAATATTT
Source organism: uncultured Brachyspira sp. (assembly GCA_949300355.1). GTDB lineage: Bacteria > Spirochaetota > Brachyspiria > Brachyspirales > Brachyspiraceae > Brachyspira. Next base: position 12,692 of record CASGDY010000141.1, on the reverse strand, counting down.
GTTTTGAAACTAAACTCTCTAAATCAATTTCCTGCAATACTGCCATCAGCTTATCCTTAATTGATTAATAGCATTTTCTGTTTGTTCAGAGAGATATTTTTCTAATTTCATAAACTCACTGCTTAAAGCCTCTCTCAAAATAATAGTTATTTCTTCGGTAGGTACTTCTAACTCAAGTCTGTTTCTAATAATTTCAGCAAACTTTGAAGACACACTTTTAGGTATAGTATCTATCTGCCCCTTAAAAGCAATTAAGACAGATGGCAGTACAGCTTCTACAACTTTTCTCTCTATAAGTTTTCCTCTAAGAAGCATTATCTCTATTTGTTTTTTGGTAGCATCAGCAACTAATACATTTGCTTTAGCTATATTAATATCCATATCCTCTATACTTAAAGAATGATGTTTATTATTGTCTATAATGCCTATTTTCTCATTATCAGTTATATCTAGTTTTTGTATTTCTGTTTTTTTGGATTTATTAGTTTTTTTATTTTTATCCGTTTTACCGTAAACATTTCTTGATAAAGCCCAATTATCAGCTGAAGATTTTAATATTAGTTTTCTTCCTTTCTCATCGGTTATAAACTTTATTCTGCTGTCCTGCTTTTTAATGCATTGTGTAATGTTAGCCTTAGAGCAGCCAACTAATTGTGAAAAATCTTTTAATGTTAAATATTCTTCGCCGTTTATGATAGGCATAAAAAACCTTTTTAATATTCTTGAGAATTGGTAAGCATTAAACCATACTACTATTATAAAAAAAGTTAACTAAAAAAGAAGTGAATCAGTTAACTTTTAGTCAATTTAGTTAACTAAAAAGCCTTAATTTTGAAGTTTCACGATATAAAAAAGATACAGAATTATCATAATATATTTTATTTTTAATTGATTTATAATAAAATAATATAATATTAGCTATAAATCAAGCTAAAAATTATACTATTAAGGCATTATTTTTAGTTTATTTTTTATAGCAGAGAGGGCTTGCTAAAAAAATGAATGCCTTATGGTGTAAAATTAGTTAACTAGTTAATCAGTTAACTTTCAAAAAAACTTTGTGAGAAAATTTTTCCGGCGGACACAAAAGCCCACATAGGCAAAAAAAAGCCGTTTACAGTACCTTTTTTGATTCTTCTGCTTGTTTGGCTTGGTATTCTTTTAAATATTCTTTTATTATATAGCTTGCTAGATTAGATTTATTTCTATTTTCTTTAATCATAAGTTCAGAAAATATTTTTTTTTCGTTCTCGTCTAAATTAATATATAAAGATTCACCATATTTTTTATTGTTTTTTTGTGATTTTAATTCTTTCATTTTATACACCTTAATTTTATTTTTTTCTTTTATATATAAGAATATATCTTTTTTTTGGTATACTGTCAATATATTTTCTCGTTTTTTAAATATTTTTTATATATTTTTCTCGTTTTTTATTAAGTTATACTTGACTTTCTCGAGAAAATAGAGTATAATATATATATAAACAATGAGAGAGCGAGGGGGCTTACAATGAGAGAGCGAGGGGGCTTAAAATGAAATACTCAAAAAACACTATAACAATAAAAAGTAAAGAATTAAAAGGGCTATACAGCACAGAGGACTACAGCATAAACAATATAACTAGTATTGAGTTTAAAGAAAAAACTTTAATATTTAGAAATAAAAATAAAACTATCACATTATACACAGATAAAAAATATAACAATTACAAATTATCTTTTATAAGTGAAAAATTAATAAAAGAACTAAAAAAGAATGAAGTTCTAAAAATAGATGTAAACGGAAATAAATTGACAGTAAATAAAGTAATAATTAATTGCTTAATAGATAAAGAATAATTAAAGCTATATAAAATACTATTCCCATACAATAGTATTATTATATAAATCTAAAAAATAAGGAGGTCTTTAACATGCTAGGTTTTTTAATAATCGCTATATTGTTAGATATTTTAACGATTATAGCAATTATCAAGAATAGTAAATAATATTTTCTATTCTTGGGGTTTGTATACAGCAATATACAAGCCCTTAAAAACCTAGTCTTATTATAACAGCTTATAAAAAAAAATCAATACCAAAAAACTAAAAATTTAAAAACAAAAAATAATAAAAATAAAAGGGGCTTAAAAATGACAAATACACAAAATAAAGAAATATACACATTAACAAATAAAGATTTTATAAAATTCTTATATAATAAAAAATTTGATGAGCTGCATAACTATCATTTTATATATAATGAAGCTAATAAAACATATACAGTATATCATAGGAAAGAAGAAAAATATTTATATGATATTTATAAAGCCGCAGGACTTACCAAAGATTTTAATATAAAAAGAATAAATAAAGAAGAATATAAAATCATATATAAAACTCCGCAGAATAAAAATAAAAACATAGGCACATATTTATATTGTATTGAATACCCAAACGCAGAAAGCATAATTGCAGATTATATAACTGAACATTTTGAAATAGATGCAGGATTCTGCTACTGGGCTAAAATTAACTTAATGAATGAATACGAAAAAAGATTAAATCAAAGTAAGTAATATTTTAATTAAAACTTATGACTAAAAACTAAAAAATTAAAGGGGACTTAATTATGAAATTAAAAACTACAAAAAATACAGAAATATTATTTATATATGATTTAGCAGTATTAAAAATACCAAATAAAGAAATAAAATCATTTTTCAAATTAAATGAACCTAGCAAAGGTAAATATTTAGATGACTATTTAAATATATCAAACTCTGTATATTTAAAATATGAAGGATATACATATATTACAAACTCAAGCATGTTAGCATCAGGAAGTAATATATACAGTTTATTAGATCTTATAAATCATCAAATATTAAAAACTATAAAAAATGAAGCAATACCATATAAAGACTATATATACGATTATCTATGGGATAAAACTGTAAAAAATCTTGATAATTTATATACAAGTGATAATTATATAAAAATGAAATAAGGGGGCTTAATTATGGAAAAAGAAAAAACATTTTATAAATTAAAAAATGATTTTGAATACTGTTACGGCGGTATTTATAAAAACAAATTTACCGATGAGGCTTTAAAATCTTTATTTGAGTATTTAATAAATAAAAACAAAAAAAGATTTAATATACTTGATTTAATATATAAATATGATCAAGTAGATATAAAAGAGTATAGATATAAGTACAGAAAAGAAAAAATAACAGAAGACAATAAATATATTATAAAAATATTTCGTTCAGGATATTTATTATATAAAATACATTAAATAATCGGAGGTTGTAAACTATGCTAAAAAAAGAAATATTATTTTTTAATTCAAAAGATATAAACTATATCAGCATAATAGAAGAAATGCAAAATACAGGAGTATCAAGAGCAAAACTATATTTTAAATATAATGAAAAAATAGAGACTTCAGAAAAATTTATTATAAAAAAACTATTAAGAGTATTAAAAGAAAATAAAATTATTAATAATAATCATATTATGTCTTTTAAGATAAAAGTAAATAGTTGCGAAGATCCTAATCTTAAATATAGAAAATATAATATATATAGGTTTTATATAGTATTACTTTCTAAGGACAGTAAAATAATTAAATTATATTTAGATTATGATACATACTATAAAGAATTATATCATATAGACTGTTTATTATATAATCAATATAGCAATAAAAATATAAAAAAATTAATGAATGTCTTACATAATTTTTTAGATAACTTCAATAATGATTATAAAAATATAGTATTCGGATCTCAAGATTTACAATATTTATATTAAAGGCGGCTTTATGGATATACAAACATTTTTAATACTTAATAAAGACAATAAAAAAATATCTAAGGAAGGAAAGAAAGAACTTTTTTACTACTTCCAAAGGACTATAAAAAATAGCTTTATTGACTTAGATATTAATTATAAAGATTTAAGCAGCTATCAGGAAAAAAACAAAAATACTTTTATGCGTGAACATCATTTAAATGACTTCAATATCGGTTTAGCAAGTAATTTAATAGCTTGCTACGATGATAAAGTATTAATAATAAAATAAGGGGGATATATGAAAGTAAATAATAAATGGATAAAAGAAAATATTAATATAACAAGACCAGAATCATATAACGACTATAATAAACTATTTACTTACGGATATGCCTCAGTAAGTTGGGGAGACAATTATAAATATTTAGATATGAATACAACAAAAAGATATAAAAAAACAGGTATAAAAAAAGCTATAAAAGAATTAAGAAAATACTGTAAAAACAAGACAGAAAAAGAAATTAACAATATTGATTTTGACACTGTCAAAGAAATAATATTAAAAGAAGAATATTTTTATAAAAACTAAAAAAATAAAAACTAAGGAGCTTTTTAACTATGGAAACAATTAATAATTACATCACAATCAATACTAAAAACTTAAAAGACATAAAAAATAGTTTTATGGAAATAATACAAAGCAAAGTAATATATAATATTGAAAGCAATGTATTATTACAGCTTGAAGGCAATATATTAAATATAATTGCCGCAGATGGAAGTATTTTTATAGAAAAAAGAATAAAAGTAATAAATAATAATCATGATAATTTCAGAATATGCGTATATGCTAAAATGTTTTTTAATATAATAAAAGAACATGATGCGGATTTTATAAATATGTCAGTACAGGAAAATCAAAAAATATATATGTTTTATAAAGGTACTTATATCAGAAAAAAAGAAGATAAATATAATAGAGAAAGAAAAATAAATACTCAGCATTTAATTATAGGAATGAACGGAGAAGAATACCCAGACAATAAAATAGATAGAAACTTTACTGACTATATAACATTAAATAAAAAAGAATTATTTACTATTTTTAAAAAAAGTATAAATACTGTTTCAAAAGATGATTTCAGAAGCCCAGCTATAAAAGGCGTATATTTTGATTTTTTAGATGATAATACATTAAATATAGTATCTACTGACGGAAGGCAGATGGCTATTTATAAAATGGATTATAAAGGCTATAAAAAATTAAATAATGGATTATAAAGGCTATAAAAAATTAAATAATGCTATCATACCAACATATACAATAAAAGCTATATTTAAAAATGTCTCTAATATAGACAAAAATATTGATGATAAAGAAACAGTAAAAATATCTATTAATGATGACTATATACAGATAATAGATAATGATTATATATATACAAGTTCTTTAATAAATGGAAAATATCCGCTATATAAAAGCGTTATACCAAACGAGGAGAATAAAAAATATAAAAAACTATATAATGTTATATTAAATAACAAACAGATGATAGAAATAAAAACAGCTATACAGAAATTGAAAAAAATAAATAAAACAAGAAGTAAATGCATAGTATTAAGATTTAATAAAAATAATTTAATACTTACAGTAGGAGAATACAAAAACATAGAGAATATGTCAAATATAATTATAGATAATATAAACAGTAATATAGATTATACTTTAACTATTAATCATGACTTTTTATTAAATATTTTATCTATGATAATAAATAAAAATAATGATAATAAATGTACGCTTGAAATATATCAAAAAGATGACCCTATAAAAATAATGCATAATAATAATATATTTGTAATTATGCCGTTTGCTATAGATAATATAGAAGAAATAAATCAATATTTAGAAAACTTAATAGATAATATTGATAAAGAAACATCATATATAAAAATACATAAAGAAGCAGAAGAAACAAAAGAAACAGAAGAAATAAAACAAACAAGACAGCAGAGAAGATTTATTTCAAGAGAGAAAGCTAAAAAACATATAGTAACATTTATAGAGTATAGCAGAAAAATCATTGATTATAATGCTATTGAATTAATCAAATATATTGACAGCTTGAATATAACCGATGATGAGAAAATATCATTATTTAATATAAAGTATAATAACTATAAAAAGCCTTATATATGGCATATTACGGATACCAAAAAAATTAATATATTGAAAACAGCGTAAAGATTATATAAATTAAGCCCTTTCCTAGCTAGTTATATATTAGCTAGCTAGGAATAATAAAAATATTTAATATAGGAGTGTACAGGCTATGATAATAGGGACTTTAATGTGTTTTAATGTTTTATTACAATGCTTAATAGCTTTAATTGAATATTCTTTTAAGGCAGCAGCTTTTATATTTAATTTAATAAAGCATATTAAAAATAATAAAAAAGAGCGTATCAACAAAGATTATAATAATTTTGTATATGCTTATAGAACACCCCATAAAGATGATTATAAAAATACAAATAAAACTATTAATAATATAATAACAGAAGATAATACTATAAAAGAGGAAACTAAAAAAACATATAATTATCCAAGCCTTGACTTATTAAATGAAAGTAAAGAAGCTATATCTAATGATTATATAAATATTGAAGAGATAGAAAACATATTAAAAGAATTAAAAATCAATATAGTTTCAAAGGAAGTAAAAGAATCAAGAATAGCTATTAATTATATATTCAAGTATGATAATAGTATAATAAAAAGCTATACACTAAGCACACTTGAAAATAGCTTAAAATGTGCATTCGGCGATAATATAAGATTAAATAAATATTATGCCCCAAAGACATTGGCTATTGAATATATAAAAACAGATAATAGCAGATATTTTGGATTAAAAGAAGTTATTAATGATGATGATAATTTTGAACTTCCTTTATATTTAGGCATAAACACGGATAATGAAAAATCAGCCCTAGACTTAGCAAAAGCACCGCATATGCTTATAGCAGGAGAAACCGGAAGCGGTAAAAGTGTATGCTTAGCCTCTATAATAACAAGCCTTATATATAAAAAGACAGATGAGGAATTAGAATTAATGCTTATAGATAAGAAAAACGAATTAAGCATATTTAATGAACTTCCGCATTTAATAGATAATTCATTGAATAACGATGATGATATAATATCAGCACTAAGAAACCTTGAGGGAGAATTAAGAGAAAGAAACAATAAAATAACAAAGAAAGGAGCAAGAAACATACAGGAATATAATAAAAAAGCAGGAAATAAACTTCCATATATAGTGCTTATTATAGATGAGCTTCAGGACCTATTAAGCAGAGATATAAAAAAAGAAGCCGAAAGAATAATAAACACTATAGCATCGCTTGGAAGAAGTGCGGGCATTCATATAATAGCAGCCACACAAAGACCATCAGCGAAAGTGATAACAGGAGAATTAAAAGCAAACTTGCCGACAAAAATAGCTTTATCAGTTGCGAATAACACAGACAGCAGGGTAATAATAGACCATAAAGGAGCAGAGGATTTAATAGGAAACGGAGATGCCTTGCTAAAAAGAAAAGAGAGTGTAAAATTAGAGCATATACAAATACCTAATATTACAACCGAAGAGATAGAGAGAGTTATTAATTATATAAATAATTAAGAGAAGCTAGTTATAAACTTAACATAGCAATAATAGGAGGATAATATGCAAATATTTAAAACTTTATTAAAACCTTTATTATTCATACTTGTAAATATCACAGAATTATTTAAATGGATTTCTATGAAAAAAGACGGAGATAAAAACACACTTTTTAAAAAATTTGTATTAAAACTTGTGTTTATAACAGATAAATTATATGATTTTGTAGAGGGAGAGCCTGCTATAAGAAGTATAGTAGAAGCCTATTTAGACGAAGAAAATAATAAATGGTATATATATCAAGGCGACCCAGAAAAATATGATGATGAAGAATATATGAAAGAATACAAGAAATACGCAAGAGAACATTATAAAGGATATGATACAGATGAGGAAGTAGAAGAAGTTATGACAAAAATGTGATAAGTTCCTAAGTTTTTAGTTTTTTAGTTTTAGGCGGTGATTATGATAAGTAATTGCCGCCGTAATATGAACTATAATTCATTGATTAATAAATATTTTTGTATATTACTATAGTTAGGAGTTTTAATTATGAAAAGAATAATATTTATGCTATTCGCAATTTTTGTTTTATCAATTAATTTATATTCATTAAGTAATATAGAAGAAAAATTCATTAATGCTTGTTTAGAAGGAAATAAAAGATTTGTAGAAAGATACATTAAAAACAAAGAAAATTTAAATGTTACAGATTCTGAATATAATACAGGTTTAATATACGCTATACATAAGGGCTATTATGATATAGTAAAAATTTTAATAGATGCTGGTGCTGATATTAATAAACAAAATAAATTAGGCGGTACAGCTTTAAGTGTAGCAGCTTTTAATGAAGATAAAGAAATATTGAAATTACTTATAGATAATAATATAAATCTTAATTCAAAGCTAAAAAAAGATGGTCATACTCCATTAATATGTGCTTCACATGAAAATAATACAGATATAGTAAAAATATTAGTGGAAGCAGGTGCTGATGTTAATATAAAAGATAATGACAATATGACAGCTTTAAATTATGCAGTATATAATGATAATTACGAAATTGCCGAAATCCTAGTTAATAAAGGTGCTGACTGCAATATAATAGGCAATATATCAAGTGATTATGTTAATGGAATAAAATTTGTATCAGAATTTATACCTTTAATATATACATTAAGAGAAAAAACTAATATAAGTATGGCTAAATTACTAATAAAAGGAGGTGCTGACTGCAATATTAGTACATATATTGATGGATTTGAAATTTTTCCTTTAGCATTATCAATAATGCTGAATGATGCTGAACTAACAGAAATAATACTTAATAATATTAAGAATAAAGAAGATTTAAATAAAACTATAGAATATGAGGGAATGGAATATACTATATTAGATATAGCCAAAGAAATAAATAATGAAAAAATTAATAAATTATTAGAAGAAGCAGGAGCAATATCAATAGAAAAAAAGAAAGCAATAGAGAAAGAAGCAAACAAAATAAATGTAATAAATAATCTCCCAAATAATTTTAATATTTACGAAATGACATTATCAAATAATTATTTGTCAGGAATATTATTAAATAATAATAAAGATTATTTATATTTAAGTATTTATTTTACTTTTTACGATAAAGATGGAAACAGGATAGGAGATAGTATAGATAATATTAGAAATTTTTCTAAAGGTGAAAAATGGAAATTTAATTCATATTTGTTATTAGATAGTTACACAATACAGCAAATAAAAACAATAAAAATTAGTATAAATGGTATTGATAATTTTTAATATTACTTTTATCATAATCTAAAAAGCCGTATAATCATATTTATGGCTGATAAAACAATAACTGTAAAAGAACTTGTTAATAAATTAAATTCTCTTAATTCAAAATCCAATCAGACAATGGCAAAAACTTTAAATAAAATAGCTTTTAAAGCTCAGAAAGAAGCTAGAAATAAAACAAAAGAAGAGTTTACTGTAAGAAATAATTATGCTATAAGTTCAATAATAGTAAAAAAAGCATCAGAACTCAATTTAAAAAGTGTTATGGGAAGCACCGCAGAATATCAAAAGTATCATGAAGAAGGTAAAAGTTTAGGTAAAAACCTATGGGGACAATCAAGCAAAATTAATCCTTTAGCAACTTTACAGGCAAGAGGAAACAGTCAAAAGAATGTACTTCCAAGCCAATACAGATTTAACAGAATGGGACATATAAGACAAATAGGTGAAAAAGCTAAAAAAGGATCAGGAAGATTCTTTATTATGAAGCCTAAAAAAGGAAGGAGGAGAAGCCCTGCTGTTTATGAAAGAATAGACAGAAATAATATAAGAGCCGTAAGAATATTGAAAAGAAGAGTAAAAGTAAATAAAAGACCTATTATGAAAGATAGTGCTGAAAAAGTTTTAAAAAGCAATGAAGCATTTAAAACCTTTAGCTATGAAATAAAGAAGAATTTAAAAGTATAAATTACTATTATTGCTATACTCGCCTCCGCCTATAATCAGCAAATAAATAATTTATTTGCTGGCTACGGCTCGCTTTTTATATTTTTATTCTAGTATTTAAAAACTTATTATTTTTTTTTATTATTACTAATAAAATTACTATCTATCTTTTTTTCTTACAATATAATACGGACATAATACTATCTCATCTAAATTTTCTACATTTTTATTATGACATTCTCCTTCAAAAAAATAAGGACATTCATTCCAAATTGTACTGCAGTCTATTTTTTTGCTATTATTGACCGACTCTAATAATGTTTTTCCATTAATAAGAATTTTATGCATAATTTATTTTCCTTTCTGATATATCTATATTTTTTGATATATATTTTCTAAGTGTAGCTATAGAAACATTTAATATACAGGCTAATTCTTTTAATGAATAATCTTTATTGACATCAATTTTAGAAATATTATTTAATATAGCATTTCTTACTATATTTTCTTTTTTATCTTTTTTATTTATGATATAATTTTTATAGTCATAGCCTGACACTATTAATAATCTAGTTTTATTATGCTTTACCAATGAATAAGGAATATTGAGCATTCTTATCATATCATAAATTTGTCTTTCTGTTTTACCTATGATTTTTGAAAGATCAGATAATTTATATTGTTTATCATCTTCTATTTTACACACTGATTTTTTATAATTATCCATCAATAATTACTCCTTATCAATAATTTTTAATTTAATAAATGCTCAAAATTATCTTTTTCTTTTTTTTGAAGTTTAACAAATTTCACTTCATTAGACAGTTCTTTTTCTTTAATGAATACGAACCAAGCAACATCAAACCAAGGCTTATTTAGAGATTTAATGTTTTCAAAAGATGTAAACTCAACTCTCTTATCAAAAATTAAAGTTTTTATACTAAACCCTAATTCATTTAATTGATGAAAAAACTTATGCCTTTTTACTCCATGTAAAGCCATAGTAGGAAGAAGAAAGGCAAAACCGTTTATAATATTTTTCTCTATAAGATAAATACTTTTTTCAATAAAAGCATCTTTAATAGAATAAGGCGGATTAGTAACAACGAATACATTTGTTTTTGTAGGCATATTAAGAATATAGTTGTTTTCTTTAATAGATGATGTGTAAACATTAAAATTATATTCTTTTAATACTTTAGCAATATTAGAATTATTATTGGTATCGCAAGGCTCTAAAATATTATTGATACCATATTTTTTTAATAATTCAGCAATAGGGTACACCGCTTCAGGAGGTGTAAAATACTCATCATTTTTAGCTATAGAAGCATAAGTTTTTAATTTTATTATATTGTTATTTTTTTTATTATCATTTCCCATTGACTACCCCAAAAAAATATTTATTTTTTATTTACTTATTTCAAACATCACTGCCGCAAAGCATTTATGGAACAATTCTCCGTATAGGATAAGATCTTTTATTTAAATTCATTTCTTTTTTAGCGATTTGTTCCCTCATACTAATGAAACAATCATCACATATTGTAATATCCATTATTTGCACTTCACCTTTAAATCCTAAAAAAAGAATCTTCCTTAAAACCTTTTAATATAACGATGTCTTTAGAATCAACTTCTCTATTACAAAAATTACATACAGTTTTATCCATTTTCAAACCTCCTAATATAGTTTTAAATAACCTTTTTCTTGCAGACTTTTTACTGTTTCTATTAGCTTCTCAAGACTAATACCTAATACTTCAGCAATATATTCATTTCTTCTAAATCCGTCCATTAAATCAATTAAACATAAAAGCCTAAACTCTAAAGCAGTTATATTTTTATTTGTTATTAAATGTGTTGGTATCCAAAACATCTCACCTACATTTCGTTTTGCTTCTTTTAATCTATTTTCATTAAAAAGTTTATTTTCTATACCATCTAAGCCTTTATTACTCCATTCTTCTAATTCTCTTTGTTTTGCTAAAGATTGCCAATAAATACTTAAACATCTTAATTTGTATCTATCATCTTCAAATCTTTTAGTAAAATTGTATATTATAACTTTCTCTTCTCTTTGTTCTCCAAGCATTAATATTATCTTCCATTTTTTTCTAATAACTTGGAATCCCTTAATATCACTTATCAAATATCTGACACCATTAAGAAACATATATTTTTGTTTATCAAAATTTATACTCATAATCTAACACCCATACCTTTGAAATCTTTTTATATAATTTTTGACAAACTGTAATATCTTATCAATTTTAGTGTATTGAGTGGTATTTATATAAGCAATAAAATCCAGCTTCTTATTTACCTTTAATTTTATTTCTGTATATTCTAATTCGTTTTGTAATGAGAAAATATTTCTATATTCAAAACTAAAACTGACAATATGCTTTTCATAGTCTTTATTGACTTCTTTTAATTCAGGCACATTTTTTGTTAAAATATTAGCTATATCATCAATAATATTTTTTTAGTATTTTTGTTTTAAAAGCTCAAAATCTTTTTTAAAAAGTTCGCTATCTCTTAACATTTATTACTCCTTATTCATTTCTAGGAATTAGCCAAATCTTAATAAACATAAAAAAGCAGATAAAGTATGTGAAACTACAAGTAAAATCAAATACAAAATTATTAAAAATACTATATTGAATATCACTAAGAACATAGATATAAAACTCAAGATTATACCGCTTTTTAAATATAGTGTTATTTTATTTAATTCATTAAGATGTTTTTTATCATAGCTTTTATGTAATAAAT
>CASGDY010000140.1 GCA_949300355.1 uncultured Brachyspira sp. | reverse complement strand
ATCTCTACTATCTTTTTTTTCTGATTTGTATTATATTGTTTCATAGGTATTCCTTTTTGTTTATTTGTGCTTATTTAAATTATAAGGAATACCTTCTTTATTTTAAACCAAAAATGTGCAATATCTATGGCTCTTAAACATATAAATTATAAATTTATACTTGATTTTTTTAATATACATGATACAATCCTTTCAATTTATAAAGAACAGGATAAAAAATGAAAAATATATTTCTTAAATACAAGATATTTTTTTATTTACAAACCTATTCTATTTATTTAAATTTGCGAATTTGGAATTTTTTTAAAAGGAATAAAGTTGTTATCTTTAACAATTTTATTCCTTTTTTTTATGCCAATTTTCAATAAAACAATTAACTATTTTTTAAGGGAGAAATGATGAGGAACTTTATATCTATCAAAGAGTTATCAAAAGAGGAAGTTATTGAAGTATTAGATGCGGCTAAGGAGCTGGATAACACTGATAGTAAAGAAAGAAGAAAGATTATGGACGGAATGATAATGACTAGTATATTTTTTGAGCCTTCTACAAGGACAAGATTATCATTCACATCGGCTGCTTATAGGTTGGGATGTAAAGAATTGGGATTTGATAACCCAGAACAAAGTTCCATAAAAAAAGGAGAATCTTTAAGAGACACTATAATTATGGTTTCTGCCTATTCGGATATTATAGTTATGAGGCATAGTATTGACGGAGCTGCGAAATTTGCTGAAGAAGTTACAAAATGTCCTATTATAAATGCTGGAGACGGTGCTAACGAGCATCCTAGTCAAACTTTATTGGATTTATACACATTAAGAGAAGAATTAGGTACAATAGAGAATCAAAAAGTCGCTTTTGTAGGGGATACAAGATACGGAAGAACAGTTCACTCTTTAGTTGATGGTTTAATGATGTTTAATGGCGAGTTTTATTTTATATCTCCTGATGTTATACAAATACCTGATTATGTATTAAAAGAATTGGACAATACAAATATAAAATATAAAAAACTTAGTAATTATGAAGAAGTATTAAAAGAAATAGACTGTCTATATATGACTAGGGTACAAAAAGAAAGATTTGATGATATTAATGAATATGAAGAAGTTAAACATGCATTCAGAATATCAAAAGATGATATTATTGGAAAATGTAAAGAGGATATGATAATACTTCACCCTCTTCCAAGACTTGATGAAATTAATATAGATTTAGATGATACAAAATACGCTAAATATTTCATACAGGCTAGAAACGGCGTTCCTACAAGAATGGCTATGATGGCTTTGGCTACAGATGCTATAAAATCTAAAGTAAAAAGAAAAGAAATGAACTATGAAGTTGTAGAAAATAAAGAAATAGTTTGTCCGAATAATAAATGTGTTACACATTTTGAAGAAACAAAAAATAGAGTTGTGAAAAAAGGTTATGGTGATTTCTGCTATTACTGTAACAGAGAAATAGGAAAATAAATCATTTAGGTAAATTATGATAATCAAAAATGCTAAAATCCCAAATAATGAAAAAATAGTATCTATAATAATAGAAAATGAAAAAATAAAAAATATAGATTTTGATAATAATTTTGAAAAATATTTATCTGATAATAAAACAGATGATATATTAGATGCTAATTATAATTATGTGCTTGCAGGAATAATAGACCCTCATACACATATGAGAGATCCCGGACTTACTCATAAAGAGGATTTTAATTCCGGAAGTAAAGCCTGTGCCAGAGGAGGTGTTACAGTATTTTTGGATATGCCTAATACTGTACCAAACACTATTTCAAAAGAAAATCTCATTGCAAAAAAATCTATGATGATTGGAAAATCTTATGTAGATTACGGCTTTCATTTCGGAGGAAGCAAAGCAGACAACAGCAATGATATAAAAAATATTATCAATGATGCCGCATCTACAAAAATTTTCTTTAATGCTTCTACAGGAAATATGCTTGTAGAAGATGATAAAATATTAGAAAAATTATTTGAAGTTTCAAAAATAGTTACTGTTCATGCCGAAGATAAAATGGTTGATAAGGCAATAAAAATAGCTAAAAATACTAATACTCCATTATATTTATGCCATTTATCACTTGAAAGCGAAATTGATTCACTAAGAAAAGCAAAAGACTCCGGAATGATAATTTACGGAGAAGCTACTCCTCATCATTTATTTTTAAATACAGAAGATGTAAATAAAAATGATAGAAATAAAATGCTCCTTAGAATGAAGCCTGAATTAAGAGAAAAATCCGACAATAAAGCATTATGGGATGCGATATTAGACGGTACTATAGATACTATAGGCACAGATCATGCTCCTCATTTGATAAGCGAGAAATTAGAAAAACTTACATTCGGAGTTCCTTCCGTTGAACATTCTCTTGAGTTGATGCTCAAAAAAGTTAATGATAATACTATAAATTTAAAATTACTTACAAAAATTATGAGTGAAAAATCTGCTGAAATTTTCTCTATGAAAGATAAAGGCTTATTAAAAGAAAATTATAATGCCGATTTAGTAATAATAGATTTAAATGACCATTCAGAAATAGAAGAAAAAGATATAATCACTAAAGCAGGCTGGTCTCCTTATATAGGTTTTAAAAGAGGCGGAAAAGTTTTAACTACTATAGTACGCGGAAATATAGTATATAATAATGGCAAATTTACTGACAATTTTATAGGGAAAGAAATAACTTATAGTAATTAAAGCGAGCTGAAGCCAGCTAGTAACTTTAGTCACTAGCTTATTATAGGCGAAGGTGGCTATAACAATAATTAATAATAAAATATATCAACTTTTCCCATGGCAAAAGTTGCAAAAGCACATATAAAAGATTATATATAATATATAAAATTGTAAATAATTAATAAGAAAACAATACGAAACCAACTAGTAACTTTAATCACTAGTTTATTATAGACGAAAGCGAATATAACAATAATAATAATTTGTTATTGATTTTAATTTTTATACATTATAATATTTATTTTATTAAAAAAATAATGAGAGGAATTCAAATGATAAAAATTAAAATCTTTATTACTATTTTATCAAGTATTATAATTCTAAGCTGTTCTGCAAATAACAATAATACAGCAGAAAAAACAACAATCACCGATTATTCAGACAAAAATAATTGGCTTGCTATCCCTTCAACATCAAATGAAGTAGATGTGTTTTATCTATACCCTACAACATGGAGCAGAGCAAATACAAATGACAGTATAGTATGCCCAATAGACTATGAACCAATGAGAAAAACTGTTACAAATTCAATGCTTGAACAAACAGGAATATTTGAAGAAGTTGGAAATGTATATGCTCCGTTTTACAGACAAGCTGATGCTTTATATTTAATGAATACAAATAATAATATAAGCAAAGAAGAACAAAATAAATATTTTTATTCTTCACCTAAAGAAGATGCAATAGCAGCATTCGATTATTATATTAAAAATTATAATAATGGAAAACCATTCATATTAGCAGGACATTCTCAGGGTGCTATGATGATAAAAGAAATATTAATAGACTATTTCAAAACAAATGAAAATTTAAAAAATAGAATGGTAGCAGCTTATATATTTGGATATTCAGTTACTCAAAAAGATTTAGATGAAAATCCTCATTTGAGATTTGCAAACGGCGAATATGATACAGGAGTGATAATTTCTTATAATACAGAAGCACCAGATTTTTACGGATATAACCCTGCACTTCTTGAAGGAGCTATTTCTATAAACCCTATATCTTGGACATTAGATGAAACTTTGGCTACTAAAGAACAGAGTTTAGGTGCTAATATATCACATAATTACGGAAACCCTAAAGCTAATATAGTTACAAATGCAGGAAAACCTTCAAAGATAGCCGATGCTAAAGTTGATAAGGCAAGAGGTGTTATAAGATGCAGCACTATAAACATTGATGATTTTTATGTGAGAGGCGGCGGCGTTTTTGAAAAAGGCGTTTACCATGTTTATGACATTGCTCTTTATTATTATGATTTAAAAGAAAATGTAAGAAAAAGAGTAGGAGCTTTTTGGAAATAATTATATAAATTAAGCCATAAAAATGGACAGGATAATATATCCCTTATTATCCTGCCCGCAACATGGTTTATAAAATATAAATATACGAAATTATCAAAAGTTAATTAGCGACAAATTCTTTGCCCCTTTTATCTAAAACATTCAAACTTATAGCATTAAGCCTTACAGTTTCATAATTATCTATCTCTAATATTTCTACAACACCAACAACTTCTATCCAATCCTGAGGATTAGGTATATTGCCTTTATAATCGAATTCAAATCCGGCAACACCATCATATCCGCAGCATCCCGGTCCGTATCTGAATACAAAATTAAGTTTCTCTCCTGTTTCTTTATCAGTAAATCCGTCATATATTCCCTGCAATTTTATTATCTTTCCCCTGTAATCATCAGGATTCAAATAAACATCATTGCATTGATTTATAAACATTCTTTCTTTTATCTCTATTACATTATTCATATCGAGTTTTGATGTATCTATTTTATCCTGTTTAAGCTCATTATTATTTTGAGAATTATTGGCAGATTTACTTTCTATACCGCTATAATCATATTTTTTCTGAGGTATATCCACATAATTTTTTTCTATATCAAACCAACCGTCATTGTATTCTTTTTTTGAGCAAGAAGAAAATGCTAATAATACAGCAAATAAAAATAATACTTTTTTCATATAATATCCCTCCTTTTATTTTGCCCCTAATTTTATAAACCTTCCTACAATAGAAAAAATTAAAAGCATAGCTAAATTTACCATAACAATGCATGCTCCTGTAGGATATTCAAGCTGAAAAGAAGCTATTATCCCTATAAAAAAGCATAATACAGATAATATAGCCGATGAAATTACCACGCTCTTAAAAGTATTAAATACACGCATAGAGGTAAGTGCCGGAAATATTATCAAACTTGATATAAGCATAGCTCCCATCATTCTCATACCTAATACTATAATCAAAGATGTTAGTATAGATATAAGCATATTATAAAATTCAGCATTTATTCCAACAGCATGGGCAAAATTCTCATCAAATGTTACTAAAAATATTTTATTATAGAAAAGAACATAAAGCACAATAACTACAATACTTACAGCAATACTTATATAAACATCGCTTTTGCTCATAGCAAGTATACTTCCAAACATATAATTACATACATCTGTATTTATACCTATCTTTACAGTAATGGCAATAATACCAACAGCTAAAGATACACTTGAAATCAAAGCAATAGCAGCATCTCCTTTTATTTTACTGTTTTCGCTTAATCTCAAAAGCAATATTGAAGCAATGGCAACTATAGGTATTGAAAGCTGAAGTGTAGAAAATCCAAACATTAAAGAAAGAGATAATGCTCCAAATCCTACATTAGAAAGCCCAATACCAATCATGGAATATCTTTTTAAAACCAAATTAACGCCTAAAAGTGCAGCACACAATGATACTAATATACCAACTATAACTGCCCTTACAATGAAGGTATATGAAAAAAGTTCCTGAATCAAAGCAATCATCTCATATCCTCCCCTGATATTCTTTTGTATATATCCGTTTTTGTATAATCCTCTGTGCTTCCAAAGAAAAGAATATTTTTATTTATATGAAGTATTTTATTAGAGTATTTAACTGCATTCGCTATATCATGCGAAACCATTATAATAGTTACCTCATCATTTAATTTTTTTATTAAATTATATAAATCAGCTGTAGCTATTGGATCAAGTCCTGTAGAAGGCTCATCAAGTATGAGTAATTCTTTAGTAGAACATAATGCTCTAGCCAATGCCACTCTCTGCTGCTGTCCTCCTGATAAATCTTTATATGCCTTATTTTTTAAGTTTTCTATATTAAGTTTTTTCAAATTATCTAAAGTGATTTTTTTGTCTTTAGAAGTGTAAAACGGAAGAAACTTTTTCTTATTCAATCTTCCTGAAATAACAACTTCAAACACGCTTGCAGGAAATGATTTCTGAACTATTCCCTGCTGAGGCAAATACCCTATTTCATTTTTCTTTATGCTGTTAAAAGACACACTTCCTTTCTTAGGTTTTATTAGCCCTAGTATTGTTTTTATTAAAGTTGTTTTACCGGAGCCATTCTCACCTATTATAGAAAGATAATCTCCTTTATTTATAGAAAAATTGATATTAGATAATACCTCATTACTATCATAAAATACCGATAAATCTTTTATATTCAACATCAATTTAAACCCTTTTTCAAACTCTCTAAGTTATCCCTCATAATAGATAAATATGTAACGCCTGAATCAAATTCCTCTTTGCTTACATTTTGTCCTGAATGAAGCTTTAATTTTTCTGCCCCTGTTTGTTCTATCAAAGTATTTGCTATTTTTTCATTACTCAATTCTATATAATACAAATAAGGTATTTTATTGTCTTTAATATAATTCATCAAATAAGCTATAGTTTTTGGGCTTGCATCCACCTGACTGCTGCATCCTGTGAAAGGTGCTCTATATTCCAATCCATATTCCTCTGCTAAATATCTGAAAGGAAATCTATCACCAAATACTATATTTTTTCTTTTAGATGTATTTACTGTATTTCTTATTTCTTCATCTAAAACTGTTAATTCCTGATTATATTTATCAGCATTTGCTTTATATACATCAGCATTATTAGCATCAATTTCTGATAATGAATTACATATTGCTGTAACCATTAATTGAGCATTTTTTGGAGAAGTCCATATATGTTCATCATAAACACCTTCATGAGTATGGCTTTCTTCAATATGATTTTCATGCTCTTCATGATTTGCTTCTTCTTCATGATTATGATCTGTGTCATGCTCCATACCTTCCACAATCTCTTCATCTAATTCTTTTACATAATCTATGAGTCTGATTATCTTTTTGCCGTTAGTATCCATAGTATTCATAGAAGACACAATCTTTTCAGCCCATTGTTCGCTTTCACCGCCTATATAAATAAATACATCAGCATTTTGTATATCTATTACATCAGCAGGAGTAGTATTGAATGAATGAATCTCTATTCCAGGCTTTATTATCATTTGAAGATTAACATTATCTGCAGCTATATTTCTTGTAAAATCATATATTGGGAATATTGTAGTTACTACTTTTAATTTATCATTATCAACTTCTTTATTATTTTCTTTACTACTTTTATTAACATCATTACATGAAAAAATAATGGTTAAAAATAATAAAGTTACAAAAATTAATATCTTTTTTTGCATTTAAAAATCCTTTATATTAAAATTATATAACAAATTAAATCATTAAAATATAAAAGATTTTAAATCAATTTATCAGCTTCACCTTCAGCCTTGTGGGGTTATTATTTAAAGAAAATATATACTTTCTTATTTTTACAAAAAATATACATGAAATAGATAAATATATTATTACAGAATTATATATATTATGAAATTTGATTACCTTACTTACTGTTTTTACTATAGAAAATATTTCCATACAAGTTTCACAACTATCGCTTAAATGATGCACATGATGAATTACATAAAATGCAGGAAAAACATATACAGATAGAATAAAAACAAGTAATATTAATACTAATCTCATAACATTGCTATTATAATTTATA
>CASGDY010000139.1 GCA_949300355.1 uncultured Brachyspira sp. | reverse complement strand
CTCTTTTTCTATGTAAGTCAATAAATAAGTAAATGTTCATTATACAATCTCCTTAAATATTATTATTAAATTTTTTAATACCTCGTTATCATTAGATACAAACTTTTTATAATACCTTTCATTAACTTTAATTGTTCAAGCCGCCCCAAAATAATAAATAATTTGAAGCGGCCAGAAGAAATAATTTTATTTATTATTTCTTTTAGATTAGGGTTCAACTGTTTGCCTCTGTTGCTTTGATTTTTGTCATAGCTTCGGTGTACCTTTGTTTGGATTTGAAATATCCGCATTATGATTGCTTTTTTTACTCATATCGAGCCTCCTTTATAAAAATGATATTTAGTTAGATATGTGAGCCTCCTTTATAAAAATGATATTTAGTTAGATATGTGTTTTTTATCTAACCATAGTTATATATTAGGCTCTTTATATGTTTTTATCATTTGACATATTCGTCTGGATGTCAATCGAGAATTTTTTTTTTGATTTTTTTAAATATTTTTTATAGGAATTTCTATTGATTTGTATATATTATAGAAGTTATTGATTTTTTTTATTATATCTTCTGTATTATCATAGCTTAATTTATATTCTTCTTCTAAAAATGAATAGAATAGTTTATATTTATTATCTTCTTTTATTGATTCTGTTTCTTTCATTATTAATTGATATATTTCAAAGTATTTTATATTTTCTTCTATATTTATGAATTTTTCATCATCTTGAATTAAATCACAAATATAATTTATTAATTCTTCCAACTTACAACAATTATATTTTTTATACTCTTCATAATCAATAATATTAATAAAGTATAAATTATTAAGCATTATATTAAATTTTTTAATATCATTTTTTATTTTTTTAAACTCTTCTTTATAGGTAATTTCTAAATTTAATATTATACTATCTGGATTTTTTTCTATCTCTTCTTTTATTTCTATTCTAGTTTTTATATAATCTTTTTCATCTCTATGATAGCCTACAATATTGTATGCAATACTCATCAATATAAACTTATAATAATAAATGTATATTTCTTTATAATCATATATTGAATAATTTTTAAGTATTTTTTCTTCATTTTGATAATAGTAAACATAATAATTAATAATACCGTAATTTTCTATATTATACTTTTTTGCTGTTTCGTTATTTAAATAAAATTTGTAAAACCTATAAATATTATGATTTCTAAGTGTATTATATTTATAAATGTAAAGCTCTATTATTTTTATATATTCTTCTTCATTTATAATTTCTTTATTAAATAAATAACCTATAAAATATTGTAAGTAATAAAAAACACTGTCATAATATAAAATTCCTTTTTGTAACTGTTCATCTTCTTTTATATTATTATAGTTTTTGTTATCTCTTATCAGACTAAGTATTGTATCATACAGATAAAATATTATATTCTCTAAGTCTTTTATTTGTACATTTTCAAAATTATTAAATATATTTTTTATGTCTATTTTCTTTATTTCTTTTCGTCTTTCTTTATCATAGCTTATATTTAAACAAATTTCTTTTATATATTTTTCGCTTCTGCTGTACATCTCTAATTTAAGTATTTTATCAAAATCAAATATCTCTTTCGCTATCTCTTCAGCATCATCTAGATAGCTTATATTTCTAATAAATATAAAATCAGTACTTTTTATATCTTTGTATATTCTTAATATTTCATCTAAAACTATTAAACTTTCTAATGTATAATATCTAGTATCTTTTTTCTTATCTTCTTTATTTAATCTATATGAAGGAAGAATTGAAACAGTTTTTTTATTGTTATCAAAATATTCCTGCATAACTTTTTTTAATCTATTAATTTCTATCTCTTTGATTATAAGTTCAAAATTACTTTCTTTTATATCTTTTATAATATCTTTATAATTTCTTTCTTTATTATTTAAAAAGCGGTAATTATCATATATTAATTTATAAGGGCTTATTATTTTATTAATTATTTCATATATATAAGTGTGACTGAATTGTCCATAAGATTTCAAATTATTATATAATTCTAAAAACACACCTATTTCAAAAAAGCAAATCTTGTTTTCATCTAAAAATAAATAAATATCATCTGTATAATCAGGATCAGAATCTATTTCCTTATAACTTAAATCTTTATAAAATTTTATTTCTATATATTTATACTTTCCTCTTTTTAATTGTGTAGGCTTTCCTGAATTCATTGATACTAATAATACTTTTATATCATTATTTTTTAAAGTATTGATTTTATTTACTATATTTTTTAGTGAGTGGAGAATATAATAATCATCATAGCGTTTATTTATATTATTTTCATATGAATCATATTTTAAAGACGTATTGTATTTTTCAATTATATATCTTCTGTCATTATTTTTTATATTGAATTGTTTTGCCTTACTATTTTTATTTGAAGCCATTATAAAACCTAAAACATTTTTATTATTTTGATTTTATATTATAAATGCTATTTCATCAATTGAATTTAATTTTTAAAAATAAAAAAGGGAGCCTTTTAAAGCCCCCTTAATAATTTTTATATTAAAAATTTATTATTATTGTTTATTAAAAATACCATTTTCTCATGAAGTTGTATTATTAGCTACGATTTTAGTATAATTAACAGAAGCTTGTGATTCTGAATTAAATTTTATAACAACGGTATATGTATCTGTAATACTAGAATCATCTGTATTTTTTCAACATAAGTTGCTGTATAACTATCGCCTAATTTTAGCATAGCAGAAGATTCAAATATTAATAGTTTTTTGCACCTGTATCTTGATAAATCATACCGCCATTTTCATCTATTACCATTCTGCTTTCAAAAAATACACTATTGATATCTTCTGATTGAGCAGCCCAAGGTACAACATAAGTTTTGTCTATTCCTGTGATTGGTTCTGTAACTCCACCAGTTAGCTCTTTTAATTTTTCACAACTTACAGTAAATAAAGCTATAAATAATAAAGATGTAATTAGTAATTTTCTTAATATATTTATCTCCGTTTTCTTAATAACTTCATATTATTTTTAAATTTATTTTTTGTCAATAGTAAAATTCAATTTATTAAGCATAGTTTTTAGTATATAAAATTAGTTAATATTGATTTTATGTAAAATAACTATATAATTAGAAGAAAATTTTTAAACTGATAAAATCATAATGAAAAATTTTATAAAAAATGAACTTCAAAATTGGAAAGCAGCAGAAATTATATGGATTATAATTGCAAGCACTATAATATTATCGCTTTCTATATATTGGAAAGAAAATATTATTGGTATAGTATCATCAATAAGCGGTATATTATGTGTAATTCTCACAGGCAAAGGAAAATTATCTTCATATATATTTGGAATGGTTAATACTATTCTTTATTCTATTATAGCTTTTAATGCTAAATATTACGGCGAGTTTATGCTAAATGTCTTCTATTATATACCTATGAATATAGTAGGCTTTGTATTATGGAGCAGAAATATAAATAATGAAAGCAAAGAAGTGATAAAAACAAAATTGGATAATAAATATAAAATTATAATATTCGCTCTATCTTTTATATCAATATTTATTTACGGACTTATATTAAAAAAATTAGGAGGCTCTCTTCCTTTTGTTGATAGTGCTAGTACAGTTTTTGCTGTAACTGCACAGATACTATGTATAAAAAGATGTACTGAACAATGGATAATGTGGATACTTGTAAACATTCTAAATATTTCTATATGGTATATTAATTTCTCAAGCGGAGGCGATAATATAGCAACTTTACTTATGTGGAGTGTTTATTTAATTAATGCAATATTTATGTTTATTAAATGGTATAGAGAGGCTAATTTACAAAAATAATTCGGAGTTTTTATGTATAATATAGGAATGTACGGAGGTTCTTTCAATCCTCTTCATCTTGGGCATGTAAGATGCATAATAGAAGCTGCTAATCAATGTAAAAAACTTTATATTGTTTTGGCTGTAGGTAATAACAGAAATGAAATTGATAAAAAAATAAGATACCGCTGGCTTTATCAATTAACAAAGCATATAGGAAATGTGAAGATTATATTTATAGAAGATAATGCAAATACGAAAGAAGAATATACAGAAGATTTATGGGAAGCAGATTCCATAAAAATAAAAAATGCTATATGTGAAAAAATTGATGCAGTATTTTGCGGAGATGATTATAAAAATAAAGATTCTTTTTATACAAGATATTATAAAGAATCAGAATTAATATTTATAGAAAGAAATGAAATAAGCTCTTCAAAAATTAGAGAAAATGTTTATAAGTATTGGGACTATCTGCCTAATATAGTAAAGCCTTATTATACAAAAAAAGTTCTATTATTAGGAAGCGAAAGCACAGGAAAATCCACTCTTACAATTAATCTTGCAAATTATTATAATACCAACTATATAGAAGAAGCAGGCAGAGAATTATCTGAAAAGTCCGGAACTGATTTGCTTATGCTTTCAGAAGATTTTACAGAAATACTTCTTACACATAAATTAAACGAGATAAAAGCAATAGAGCATAGCAATAAAATACTATTTGTTGATACTGATGCTATAATTACAAACTTTTATATGCATTTCTTGGAAGATGAAAATATTGTAGATAATGAAAGATTAGCAAAGGCTATTATACATATAAATAAATATGATGCTATACTATTTTTAGAGCCTGATGTTGATTTTGTTCAGGACGGCGACAGAAGCGAAGTAATAAAAAATGACAGAATCAAATACAGTAATAAAATAAAAGATATACTTCATAATTTAAATATAAAATATCATTCTATAAATGGTAATTATCAGGAAAGATTCAAAAAGTCTGTATCTATAATAGATAAATTATTGTAAAATAAATAATAACATTTATAGCAGATTTTATATTATTATGTATTTATCAAATTTAATTATTAAATATACGTCTATAGGGTTATATGCTACTTTACTTTTATTTGTATTTTAGTATAATAATTTAGCAAATATTACTTTAATATTGTTTATTATGTTTTAATAATAAAATTATGATTAGGAAAATGTGTAAATGACTTTTGTATATCCGAAACTTTTATTCTTGCTGCTAACTTTGCCTATTATAATATTTGCATATATACAAACCAGAAAGAATCATTCTTATTCTGTAAAGCACCCAAGAGTAAGTATGTCTAAAGTATTAAAATCAAGATATTATGTCAAAGATATACCATTTATGCTTATTATACTGGCACTTGCCTTTTCTATTATAGGTTTAGCACGTCCTGCAAGGGTTTCTCATTTATCAGATATTAACGGAGAAGGTATTTATATATCTCTTGTAGTAGACGTTTCCCCTTCTATGATGGCGGAAGATATGATACCTACAAGACTTGAAGCTTCTAAAAAAACTATGATAGACTTCATAAAGAAAAGAAATTTCGATAAAATAAGTTTAGTATCATTTGCTTTACGTGCTTCTGTACTTTCACCTGCTACATTTGACTATACTTCATTGGAAGAAGAAATAAAAAAAATAGAAATAGATGAAGAAGGTTCTACATCAATAGGGCTTGGAATTGCAACTGCTGTTGATATGCTTAGAAGTGTAAAAGAGGATAATGAAAAAATCATAATACTTCTTACAGACGGAGAAAATAACTCCGGAGAAATAGATCCTAAATTAGCTTCTGAAATAGCATCAAATTTCAATATAAAAATATATACAATAGGTATAGGCGATGCAAACGGAAGTCATGCTTGGGTTACTTATGATGATCCTAGCTATGGTAAAAGAAGAATAAGGGCTGATTTCACACTTAATGAAGAATCTTTAATAGATATAGCAGCTACTACAGGCGGTAAATATTTCAATGCTAAAAATGCTTCTGCTTTAGATAATGTTTATAATACAATAGACAGATTAGAAAAAAAGCCTATATTAGATGATGATCTTATACAATATGATGAATTATACAAGCCATTTATTATAATAGCTTTTCTTTGCTTATGTTTGAGTATTATACTTTCTACTACAAGATTTTTAATAATACCATAGTTGTATATGTATTATAATACAGAAAATAATTCTATATACAATAATAGTTTTATAGTTATTTATACTAAATCGTAATAATTATCAAATATTTCCTTGACTATTTATATTAACTGATATACAATCACAGAATTATATTTTAAAAAGAGGTAAAACTATGGCAGAGATAAAGAATTATTATTTCTCTTCTGAGTCGGTAACAGAAGGCCATCCTGATAAGATCTGCGATGCTGTAAGCGATGCAGTCTTAGACGAATGTTTAAAACAAGATCCAAATTCTAGAGTTGCATGTGAAACTTTGGCAAAAACTGGAATGATCATGATTGCCGGAGAAATCACTACAAAAGCTAAATTGGATTATCAAAAAATCGCTAGAGATACCGTAAGGCGAATAGGATACACAAGCAGCGATATGGGTTTTGACGCTGATACTTGTGCAGTTATGGAGTCTATTGCAGAACAGTCTCCAGATATAGATATGGGAGTTAGTGCCGGAAAAGGATTATTCAATTCTGAATCATCAAATGTTTCTGAAGGTGCAGGCGACCAGGGTATAATGTTCGGTTATGCTATAAATGAAACTGAAACATATATGCCTTTAACTATACATTTAGCCCATAGATTGGCAGAACGTTTAACAAAAGTAAGAAAAGACAAAGTAGTTGACTATTTAAGACCAGACGGAAAAAGTCAGGTTACTGTTGAATATAAAGACGGTAAAGCTGCAAGAATAGAAGCTGTTGTTATTTCTACTCAGCATGCTGCAGGCGTTGAGCATAAACAAATAGAAGCTGACATTAAAAAATATGTTATTAATGAAATATGTCCGGCTAATATGCTTGATGAAAATACAAAATATTATATTAATCCAACAGGTTCATTTGTAGTTGGCGGACCTATGGGTGACTGCGGATTAACAGGAAGAAAAATCATCGTAGATAGTTACGGCGGACATGGTGCACATGGAGGCGGTGCTTTCTCTGGTAAAGATCCTACAAAAGTAGACAGAAGTGCTTGTTATATGGCTAGATACGTTGCTAAAAACATTGTTGCTTCTGGTATAGCTGATAGAGCATTAGTTCAGTTTGCTTATGCTATAGGTGTTCCTGACCCTTTATCTGTATATGTTAATACTTTCGGTACAGCAAAAGTACATGATGAAGTATTAGCTAATATAGTTTCTAAAGAGCTTGATTTAACTCCTGCCGGTATAATCAAAAGATTAGATTTAAGAAGACCTATTTACGAAAAAACTACTGCTTATGGACATTTCGGCAGAGAGCTTCCAGAGTTCACTTGGGAAAAGACAGATATAAAAGATTTGTTCGCTAATGCTAAATAATTTATTTCAATAAAATATAAAAAGTTTTAAACATTCAGGGCTTGTTAATATAAAATATTAGCAAGCCTTTTATGTTATAAAATATTTTAGGATACAAATATGAGAAAATTAAATGATAATTTTATAAAACATAATGATTTAGTAAAAATTGCTGCTATAGTAAAAAATGATGATACTTTACTATTTTGTATAAGAGAAAATTATATTAATGTTTATTACAGAGGTGTAAGCATTTTAAAATTTGAAGATGATAAAGGAATAGATAAATCAGATTACAATAAAGTATATCTTTCAGGTTCTTCATTAAATATATCTAATATAGATGAATGGATAGATAACATTGCTATATTAAAAAATTTAATTGATACAAAAATAAGTAATTTTCCTAAAGAAAAAGAATTCCAACAGCTTATTGTCAGAACAAATACAAGTTCTAAATTAGCATTAGAATCAGATTATTATTTTGTAGATGTTGAAAGTATAGATCCTGATATGAAAGAATCCCGATTTGATATAGTTGGTTTTAAATGGACCAATAGAAAAAATACCAGTAAATGTCAATTGAGTATAGTAGAAATGAAATATGGTAAAAATGTTGAGTATAGTAGAAATGAAATATGGTAAAAATGCTTTTGATAATATGGATAAACATTTTAATGATATCTTATATTTAGACGGACATTCTCATCTTGAGAGTTTAAAAATACAAACTATAAATCAATTTAGACAATTAAGAGAATTAAGATTAATAAATTTAAGCAGCAAAGCAGATAAAAATGCAGATAATATTAAAGAATTAGACGATAAAGCAGAATATATTATTTTATTTGCAGATATGAACCCTAAAAGCGAACTAACTTATAGAATATATGAAGAAGCAGTAAAAATACAATCTCAATTAAAAAATATAGAAATAAAATTTGCAGTATCTTCATTTATGGGATATGCATTATTCAATCAATTTGTATTAAACTTAAATCAATTTAAAGTTTTCTGCAATGTATTAAAAATAAAAAATTTCTAAATTATAAAAAGCATACTAATATTTATAATACATATTAGTATGTTTTTATTTTATTAACATCTAGTTTTTAAATAAGTTAAAAAATCAGTAAGTTCATTAATTATATTAGCTTTATTTTTTTCAGTATGTATTAATATATTGTCTATGAAACTAGAATCTGGTTTAGGGGCTTCTATATCAAAAACAATTTTTTATAATCAATATGATTGTATTCTATTGCTTGTTTCTAATGCATCAATGATTTTTTTATTATCTATTATCATAAATTTAGAATTATCATTTAAAACATTTCTCCAAGTATTCTCTAAATTCATATTTGATATTTTGTATACACCTAAACAACTATATTTTGTTAAAAATTATTTTCTTATTTTTATTATTAGTGTGGACTATCCCCACCGCTCTGCGTACTTCGTAACACCCCCACTTCTTTTGCGACCGAAGGAAGTACTGCGACTGAAAGGAGTACCTGACGAAGTCCACTGTAAGTGTAGGTATGGTATTGTCCGCCTACGGCGTGCGGCGGGAAAAAGAACAACAAAAAAATTGACAAACTTAAAAATTTTTAGTATATATAATTAAACTAATATTAAAAATTAAGGAAAAAATCATGAATATAGTTTGTTTAGGCGACAGTACCACTTATGGTTATATGGTAAATAAAAAGAAAGTATGGACTAAACTTTTAAATGATAAATTTTTAGAAGATGGTAAAAAAGATATTAAGTTCATCAATAAAGGTATTAATGGGGATATGATTTCAGGAATGTTTGTCCGTTTTGAGAAAGACTGTATAAATGAAAAAGCGGATACTGTTATTTTAATGGGGGGCGTTAATGATATATTTAGTTCAAAACCTTTAGAAAAAATAGAAGAGAATTTTGCAAATATTATAAATAAGGCTAATGAAAATGATATAGATATAATTGTTTTTACTCCTATTACTTTTATTAAAGAAGCATTTACATTTTTTGAATGTAATAATTTAGATGAGTTTGACAATGTGTTAAAAGAGTATGTTGATTTTATAAATGATTATACTGAAAAGAATAATATAAAATTTGTAGATGTTTATAATATATTTACTGATAAGATTTTAAAAGAGAATAATTATTATGATATATTTTTTGATGGAGTTCATTTAAGTGATAACGGACATATAATTATTATGATATATTTTTTGATGGAGTTCATTTAAGTGATAACGGACATCAAGTATTTGCTTTAGAACTTTACGATGAATTGAAAAAATATTTATTATAAATTGAATAAAAATAAAAGGCTTAATTATAGATGTATAATCAAGCCTTTCTTCTATTAAATATTGTTAAAGATTGTTAATTAAAAAACTATCAAAAATTAGCGTACAAGAGGCTGTTTCAAATTAGAATCTTCAGAGTATTTTCTTCCTTTATCATAGTAGAGAGGAATTTTATCTACTCTATAACTCATAAATGGTAAATTTAATTTTAGTAATATATCTTTTGAAGTTTTATTAACTTCAAGTATAGTTTTTTCTTCAGTATAACATAATAAAATATTTCCTTCTTCTGTAAAATCTACATCAGATCTGGAAGGAGCATATAAACTATTATATGAATATTCATCAGTTTTTTGTGCTGTATAATTTCCATTTCCGTCATCTTTTATTTCATATTCTATATATCTTGATATATTATTTCTATCTTTTTGATTGTCAAACATTCCTAGTTTTCCATTTTGATGAAGGAATAAGGCATGCTGACCAGAAGGTCCGTCTTGTAAAGCATCTCCTTTAACTCTATATTGCTCTAGTGATTTTAAATTAGCAAATTGTGTTGATTTTCCATTAACATCATATCTATGATTATCTGCTACCATCCACCATTTTAGTTTCCACTCATTCATTATATTTAATTGCGATAACTCCTCTTGTTCTTGAAGAAACATATAATATATCAGAAGAAGAGTCATATACAAGAGAATTAGCATGAAACCAATCTACAGATTTTTGTATTCCATTTTCAGTATATATATTGTCTACATCTTCTCCGTAAGCTATTTCTTTAAATGTATTTTCATCTTCTTTGTATTTGTTTATATCCAAAGCATTTTTGATTAATGGTCCGAATTTTAATTCTTTTATATAATTTCCATTTTTATCTATTATTGTAATCCTATCCTGAACACCATACTCAGAATTTGATAAATATAAATAATTATCTCCTATTTTTATTGCATCATGATGGCTCTCACTAGGATATTTAGCTATTGTATATCCAAGCATATTCATATTTGCCTGTCCCTTATGGGCATAAAAAACTATTTCATTATTATCTATAACTGCTTTAGAGGCTGAATACTGTTTAAGTATATATCTTGTATAGCCATTTTTTGATATACCAACAGCATCATTTTGAGGTACAGTATATAATAAATAAATTGACGGATTATTTTTATAATCAGTATCTTCCTGCAATTTATTAATTTCCATTTCATAGTATTTATTTAATACTGTATTATCAGAGAAATATATAACTCCAGGATTATGCTTTTGTTCTTTTATCATTCCTCCGTCATTAACTATTATTGTATTTTCTATTTCGGGGTACATTCCGTGAATAGGAAACTCTGTACCATATCCTGCAGGATATGTATGTACTAAATCCTCCTCTCCATACTGACCTTTTACTGTTACAGTTACCGGTGCTGTATTAACAGAATCTTTTGTGTATAGTGCTGATAATGGAGTTGTTTGTGTTGGGTCTATAGTAATTTCTCCAACTTTACCTACACTTCCTGTGGAATTATTGTTTTTATTACAGGATATTACTGTAATAAATGATAAAATAATGATTGTTAAAGCTTTTTTCATAAGTTTTCCTTTTGGTTTATTTTAAAAAAGGCTCA
Source organism: uncultured Brachyspira sp. (assembly GCA_949300355.1). GTDB lineage: Bacteria > Spirochaetota > Brachyspiria > Brachyspirales > Brachyspiraceae > Brachyspira. Next base: position 2,471 of record CASGDY010000139.1, on the reverse strand, counting down.
ATCATAAAAATATAATCAAGCCTTTTTTATTGTTATATTGTTAATTAAAAAATTATAAAATATTAGCGTACAAGCGGCTGCTTCAAATTAGAATCTTCAGAGTATTTTCTTCCAGACTCATAATATAAAGGCATTTTTTCTGTTCTGTAAGTTAAAAAAGGTAAATTTAATTGAAATAATGTATTTTTAGATGACTTGTTAATTTCAAATATTCTTGCTGGAGGAAAAGCTCCGTAAGTGATTAATAAATTTTCCCTGTTTTCGCCTGTTAAATCAACATCAGATACTATTTTTGAATATTCTCCGTTTTGATAACTATATGTTATTTCAGCAGTATATCCAGAGCTAGCATCTCCTGTTATTTTGTATTCTACATATCTAGACTCACCATTTGGACCTGGCATTCCCTGAGCTTCGTCTCTATTGTCAAACATACCTATTCTGCCATCTTCATAAAGGAATAAAGCATGCTGATTTCTAGGTCCGTCTGTTTTTCCTACTCCCTGAACCCTATATTTCTGCAAAGAAGGAACATCTTTTAAATAATTCTGACTTGGTATTTGAGAATATCCTGTACCTCCGTCTACTTTCAAGTTATCATTAGCCATAAACCATATTAATTCCCAAGAAGAATATTTTATAGCAAAAACTCCCTGATGTCTTGAAGAAACATATAATGTATCAGAGGAAGAATCATATACACAAGAATTAGCATGGAACCAATCTATTTTTTTATCTCCACCTACATTGTATATATTTTTATTATCATATACTATCTGTGATAATTCGCTCACATTGGCATCACCTACAGCTTTTCTCAATAAATCTCCGAAATAGAGATCTTTAACTATATTTCCGCTAGCATCCATTTCTATTAATCTGTCTTCCCAGCCCCAATCTGAGTTTGCTAAATATATATAATTATTTCCTTTTTTTACCATCTCATGATGCATATGATTTTTTGTAGTAAAAATTCTATTACCTAAAAAATCATATATACCTTCATTACCTTCCATGTTATAAAGTACAAATCTATTATTATCAACTGCGAATTTTGATATATAATTTATTGCTGTATTTACATATCTTACATATCCGTTTTTTGATATACCAATCATACCTTCCCAAGCTGTAGCATCTGTCTGACTAGCCAATACTCCTACGAAAAACATATCAGGGTTATTAGGGTGCTGTTCTTCTGCAGAAGCATCATATGCTTGTACTGGTTCATATTGTTCTTGAATAGCATAGCCCCTAGACATAATTACCATACCTGGATTATGTTTTGCTTCTTTTATCATTCCTCCATCATTAACAGTTATTGTGTTTTCTATATTCTGATACATTCCGTGAATAGGAAACTCTGTACCGTAGCCTGCTGGGTATGTATGTACTAAATCTTCCTCTCCATGCTGACCTTTAACAGTTACTGTTACATCTGCGGTGTTTACTGAATCTCTTATATACACTGCTGATAATGGAGTATACTGTAAAGGGTCTATATTAATTTCCCCAACTTTACCAACACTTCCTGTAGAATTATTGTTCTTATTACAGGATATGACTGCAATAAATGATAAAAAAATGATTGCTAAAGTTTTTTTCATAAGTTTTTTCCTTTTTATTTATTTTATTTTTATATAAAAGCTTAGTTTATAATCAAGCCTTTATTTTAGAAAGTAAAATTAATTAAGATTTTTTAAATTACAATCCTCTGAATAAACTCTTCCATCATCATAATATAGAGGCATTTTATCTACTCTATATGGTTTAAAATCTTGTGATGAGAAATTAAATAATTCTTTTCCGCTGTTTATTTCTACTTCAAAAAGTCTGGCATATGAAAAAGCATATAAGATCAATAAATTTTGATAATTATCTCCAGTAAAATCAACATCTGATCTTATTCTTGAATATGAATTATTAATATCTCTATACTCAGCAGTTTTTTGAGCTGTGTAATTGCCATGGGTTCCAGTTATTCTATATTCTACATATCTTGAGCCATTAGGATTAGAATTTTCATCTCCCTGATTATCGAACATTCCAAGTCTGCCGTCTTTATGTAAAAATAATGCATGCTGATTTTTGGGTCCGTCATTTACAGCATCTCCATTAACTCTGTATGGTTTTAAAGATTCTAAATCTTTAAAGTATATTTGATACGGTATAGAACTTTCTTTTGTTTTTAAAGAATCATCAGCCATCCACCATATTAATTTCCATTCTGAATAATTTATAGCCAATACTCCTCTCTGTCTTGATGATACATATAAGATACCAGTGGCAGAATCATAAACTATAGAATTACCATGAAACCAGTCTATAGCTTTTTGCTGTCCGTTTTCTGTATATATATTATTTATATCCTCACTGAATGCTATTTGCTTGAATATTTGCTCATCATTTGGATATGTTTGTAAATCTAATGAATTTTGTATTAATCTAGCGAAACTTAATTCTCTAGGATT
>CASGDY010000138.1 GCA_949300355.1 uncultured Brachyspira sp. | reverse complement strand
TTTATTTATTTATTTATTTATAATACTAATCATACTTAATATTATTAATTTTGAGGTAATTTATGAAGTTAATATGTATTTTTATGATTATTTTAACATTATTCAATTTATCAGCATGTACAAAACATGAATATTCGGTATATTATCCAAGCACTCCAGAAACTCCAAGTACTCCAGAAACTCCAAGTACTCCAGAAACTCCTTCTATTTATAAAGATATTAATTTTATGTATTTAGATAGTAATTATACCTCTGTAGAAAATAAAACTGATATTATGTGTATATTTCTTAAAGATATTGAAGATATGGTAATTTTTTCAGAAAAAGAAAATGATAATGAGTATTTAGTTTCTATAATATTTAAAAATAATACTTCTGTTTTAATGAGATATAAAAATAAAAAAATATTTCCTGAAACAATTAGTTTTTATAAAAATGGTGCCATAATAAAAGGATTGGTAAAAATGGATTTAGTTAAATATAATAATATTGATGTTACATTTTATATGAATGATACAATGGAGTTAATATCCGGTATAGAACTAAAAAATGATATAAAAAATTATAAAGAAAATTTTAATTTAGATAAAGATGAAAATTATAATCTTAATATAATGAGGAATAGTTTATTCATATTAAATTCAATTAATGATCATATTATTAATAATGGACAATTTCAAACAAGAGCTGGATTTGGTCCCATATTTCAAGCATTAGGTGCAATAGTAACAGGTATAGTAAATGGAGTAATGGCTGGTGTTGGTTTATTTGTTGTTCAAACCATAGTTGCTATTGCAGGAATAGTTGGATTTGCAGCTTTAATTGATTGGGCTATAAAAAATAGTAAAGATCCTAGAACAGCAGATGAACAATTTGTTATAAATTATAGAAATAGTTCTGCTGTAATATTGAAAGATAATCAGGATATTGTATTTGATGGTGATTCATTTATTGTTAATAATGTTCTTAATTTGGTGATACCATTAAAATCCGATTTGGCACCTATAAGATGGTATATAAAACATAAGCCTGATAGCATGAGCTATGCACAAATTGGTCAATATTTTTTGTTTAAAAATTATAATAATACTCCTATATCAATTAAACCAGATGGGCTTATATCCAATCTTTTAGTTTCTGGAGGAATGTCAGATACTACATTTTATATACAAAATGAAAAAATACAAAATTTGCCAGACGGAGAATCTATAATTATATGTTTTGAATTTTCAAAATATTCTACAGTTAATGGATATTATACTGATAATTTATGTATTGAAATAAAATAATTATAGTTTAATATATTAATAATTGGAGTTATATTTATGAAAATAATTAAATATTTTTTATTTATAGCAATTTTAATTATAACTATTACATATAGTGCATTTGCTAGTTTAGAGATAAATTTTCAAGGACATTATGGAATTGCTTTTCCATTTAATTCTATAAAAGTAAATGATAATTATAAAAACACTATTTATGACAGCGTTAAAGGTACTTTAGGTTTTGAAGGAGCTGTATTTTTTCAAATAGGAAATTATTTTAAATTATTTGAAGATGATTATACAAGCATTATTAAAGGTGTGAGTTTATTTGGAGATATTGGTTTTAGTATTAATGCTTTGATGTCAGATTATAAAGAAAATAATAAAAAGTATACAGAACTTATGGCGTTTTATTCAATGATGGTTGGGGCTACTGTAAAGTTAAATTTCAGTAAAATGTCTATAGGCTTTGGCACAGGAATAATAGCTCCTTTATATGCTATGGAATCTTCAAGTAAATACGGAGGGGTTATAGCTTCACCTAATTTGGATAATTGGAATGTTGATGATATGAGAAATCTATTTAAAGCTCCTATAATGCCTTATATAAAACTTACTGTTGAAGGATTTATATATTTAGTTCCTAATTTTGCTTTTACTATAGGAGGATATATGATGTATAATTTTGGTATGCAGTATAAAACTGATGTTGTTAATAATAATTTAGGCGGCAATATATATAATCAATATAATTTCTCTGATCTTTCTATTGGCTTAATTTTAGGTATATCTTTTGGAAGAAGCGACGGATATAATTAAAAATCTGTAATTTTGACAAATTAATTTTTTTCTGTATAATAAATTTAAAAATTAATTTGGATAAAATAAATGAATATTTTTGATGATCTAAGCCTTTTATATACAATAGCAAAATATTATTATTTAGAAGATTATTCTCAAAGCGATATAGCAAAGATTTTAAATATATCAAGACCTCAAATATCAAGACTTTTAAAAAGGGCCAGAGAATTAGAAATAGTAAAAATAGAAATATCAATGCCTAATAATCTTCAAGATGAAAATAAATCAGAAAAGATAAAAAAATATTTAGGACTTAAAGATGTTTTGATAGTTGAAAATTCAAATGATAATAAACTTTTATATGTAAAGTCATCAGAGTATTTATCAGCCTTAATAGACAAAAGTAAAAAAATAGGTATAGGCTGGAATGAAACTTTATACAATATTTCTATAGAATTAAAATATAATGACTCAGATAAACAAAAAGTATTTTATCCTCTTATAGGAAATTTGGGAAACAATAATAATCCTTACTTGCAAATTACTACTATAGTTGATAGATTTGCTGAAAAATTCAATTCAAAGGCTTATTTCAATAATTATCCAGCATTGATAGAAAAAAAATCTATTAGCAATAATGACATAGAAAAATTAGAAGAGTTTAAAAAATTTTGGACTGATTTAGATATTGCAGTAATAGGTTTAAGCAGTAGGCATGAATCATATAACTCATATATAAAAGATATACCAAAAATAGATAAATTAAATATTGATAATATTGAAGGAATGATACTAGGAAGTTTTTTTATGAATAATGGAGAAACTTTTAATTATCCTGATAAATATTATATTAATTGTATAATGCTTTCAGAATTAAAAAAAATAAAAAATATTGTTTGTATAGTAACAGGAAATCAGAAAATAGATATAATAAAATTTGCTGCTCTTAATAAATATTTTAATATTTTAATTACAGATGAAGCTACAGCGGACTCTATAATATCAAATTTCAATTTATAATATATTTAAACAACTATGTTTTGTCAAAATAAATTTTTTAAATTTACAATATTTGTAGGGCTTTGCCTCCGCTTTGCGTGCCTCTAGCAACCCCACTTCTTTTGGTGCCCCAAAGAAGTGTAGTAATAGCATGGTAAAGCCTAACAAATAATAAAATTTAATTATTCTTTTTCACTACTACAATAGGGCTTTCCTTTATTCTCATAATCTCTCTAATATCTATATTATTTTCTAAAAGTTCCCTCATAGCTTTCATGTAAGGGTGAATATGATAAAAATATTTTTTGTATCCTTCACATAAATAATTTCTTCCTTCTTCACCGTCATAAAAATTATCGAATCTATTTTTAGGACATTCTCCTCTGCAGGCAAATAAAGCATCGCATCTTAAACAGTTTTTAGGTAAATTAGATTTTTTAAATCCGAAAGATTTTTGCTTATCTGAATAAATTATATTTCTAGGATTATCAGTTATTATATTTCCTATTTTGTAATCAGGATATCCCCATTATGCTCAACTATAGTACAGCCGCTGCATTCTTTTCCAAATAAACATATAGTACTATCTAAACCAAGCCAAGAAGTTAAAGCCCATTCAAAGTTCATAACAAATATTTCTCCAACATCTTTTTTAACCCATTCATCAAAAATGGATATTAAAAAATCTCCGTAACATTCAGGCTCTACAGAATAATCAGTAACTTTTTCATTTGAATTGCTGTTAGGTATAGAATGAGTGAGAGAAAGTTTTTTAGCTTCTTCATTTGGAAGTCTTTCCACTATAGGAGAAAATTGTATATATTTGATTTTATTTTCTTTGAAGAAATTATATATTTCCAATGGATATTTAGAAGAATATCTGCTTACAGAAGCTAAAACATTAAAATCTATATTATAATCCTGAAGCAGCTTCAAAGAATTAAAAACTCTCTCAAAAGTACCATTTCCAAAAATATCTTTTCTGTATTTATTATGAATATCTTTATTACCGTCTAAACTCAAACCAACAAGGAAATTATTTTCTTTTAAGAACTTGCACCAATCATCATCTATTAAAATCCCATTAGTTTGTAATGAATTAGTAATATTTTTATTACCCGCATATTTTTTCTGAAATCTTACAACATCTTTATAAAAATCCAAAGAAGCAAGAGTAGGCTCGCCTCCCTGCCAAACGAAACTTATTTCCGGTATGTCCTGAGTTTCTATATATTTTTTTATATAATTTTTCAACACTTCATCAGACATTTTATATTTTTCACTATATTGAAATAATGATTTTTTCTCTAAATAAAAACAATATTCGCATTTTATATTACATATAGATCCGAAAGGCTTAGCCATTAAATGATAACCTTTATTCATATAATTCTCCTTTATAAATAAAAAAATAAAATCCGCACACGATTTAACAGCATGCGGTTTTTAGTGAAAATAAAAATGAAAAAAATTTTAAGATATCAAATTTAAGTATGTATTTAAGAGGGAATAATTATCCCCCTTAAAACAAAAATTAGAGTATTAATTATTTAAGTAAATCATCTCCTAAATTTATATGAACTTCTTCTACATTTCCATTGAATGCATAATTATCTTTATAATACAAACTCACTTTAGAACCTACATCTTCCCCAATACTGAAATAATCATAAGAAATCATTATAGGAAGCATTTTCACAGGAGAACTTGCAACTGCATTTCCGTCTATAATCATATCAATGACTCCGCTATTTACTTTATCTTTCTTATAATCCATAACTATATTGTATTTACCTTCCTTCATTACTTCAGGTGATATAACTTTCTGTCTTTCTCCTAAATAATTATATTCATATACCAAGTTTCCATTATCATTTATATAAAGTGCATATCCTCCGTCTAAACCGCCATTAGCATATATAACACCAGAAGCTTTATTAGGAACTTCTACATCAACATTTATTTTATGAGAAACTGATCCTGTATGTGCTGCTGATAATGAGAAGAAATATCCATCTTCTTTTTTGTATGTATAGTTTGTAGCTCTAAGTTTTGATGAAGGAGGTCTGTACCAAACTGAGCCTACACCAGCATATCCTATACCTTTAGGAACAAAGCTAAAGAATCTATATAATCTCATATATTCTTCTGCATCTTTTGAAACTGCTTTACCAGTCTGCATAGAAGTAAGTACATCTTTTGCTAATTGTCCGTAACGCTCTATTAATATTTTACTGTCTACCCTATGTGCAAAATCAATTAATAAATTTTGTGCTCCGTTAAAATCTCTTTTTACAGTTTCTTCGTACTTTGAAGCCATTTCTTTTACTTTATCAGGCATAGAAGAAGCTAGATTTTTCATTTGAGTAGGGTCATTATTTATATCATAAAGCTCCCATTCCTGAGTTTTAGGATTAGTTACAATAATATATCCGCTTCCGTCTGCATAAGTTCTGTCAAGCATCATCATTAAAGCTATTTCTTTTCTAGGATTAGTCATAGGATTAGAACTTTCAAAACTTTCTTTAAAAGATATCCCCTGCATATTTTCCTGTTTAACACCATTAACTTCTGTCAAAGGTTCAAAACCTAATACATCAAGCATAGTAGGTGAAATATCAAATACTGCTATCATATCTTTTGAAATTCTGCCTTTATCAGCTATACCATTAATCCAAGAAGCTATACAAAAAGTTTTTACTCCGCCGTAATGTGTTTTAGTTTTGAAATATCTTAATGGAGTATTTGAAACATTAGCCCAGCCTTTATTATATTCTGTTCCATATAAAGCACTTCCGAATTCATCTAATAAACTATATTGCGTATCTAAATCATGAACATATAAATTTTCATTGGCATGATTCATTATACTTCCATTTCTTCCGCCATTATAATTAGCTCCATTATCTGAAACAATTATAAATATAGTATTATCATAAACTCCGCGTTTTTTCATTTCGGAAATAAGATATCCTATCTGCTCATCAGTATGCTCTAAGAATCCAGCATAAGTTTCCGAAATAAGATATCCTATCTGCTCATCAGTATGCTCTAAGAATCCAGCATAAGTTTCCATATGTCTTGCCGCAACTGCTTTTTCTTTATCTGTTAAACTATCCCAAGCAGGTACTTCATCATTTCTTTCTGACAACACTGCATCAGCCGGCATTATTCCCAACTCTTTTTGTCTTTCAAATATTTTTTCTCTTTCAATGTCCCAGCCATGATCAAATTTTCCTTTATATTTGTCTATATATTTTTTAGCAACATTGAAAGGGCCATGCATAGCACCGAATGCCACATAAGCAAAGAATGGCTCATTTTTAGATTCATCAATATATTTTAATGTTCTATCAACTATATCTTTACTCAAATGATAATCAGGATCTGAAGTATCAGGAACTATAAACTCATCGCCTTCTATAATACCGCCCGGCTGAAATTGATTAGCCTGTCCTGCTATAAAATTATAATTCTTATCAAATCCCTTTCCTGAAGGCCAATGATATTTATCTCCGTCCGGTGTAAACTCATCATAAGGGCCTAAATGCCATTTTCCTATAGCATAAGTATTATATCCGTTTGCTTTTAGAGTATGAGTAATAGGAGCATGTTCCGGCTTTATTCTTCCTGCCATATTAGGTGCCAAATCTCCGAAATCAACCTGACTTACAGCTCCCATTCCCACCTTATTAGCTTCGCAGCCTGTAAGAAGTGATGCTCTGCTTGGCGAACTTAATGGAGAAGTAAAATAATTAACACACCTTATACCATTTTGAGCCAAAGCATCAATATTCGGTGTGGATATGCTTGAACCATAACAGCCTAAATCACCGAATCCCATATCATCTAATACTATATAAACTATATTAGGCTTCTCTGATTGATTCTTATTTTCAGTTGAACAGGATACTGCATATGCCGCCATGAGTACAGATGAGCCTATACAAAAACCTTTTTTTAAATTATTATTGTTTTTACTCATATACTATTTTATTCTCCTTACAATTCCATTTTTATAAAAATGTACTTTATCTTATATTTTTATATATGGGCTTTGTCCTGTAAATCATACAGATGTACCGCTCTATATAAAGCTATAGCATTTGCGTTTTTCGCTCTGCGTGCCTTGGGTAGCAACTTTTTTGTGCGGCAAAAAAGTTGATAATATTTATATAAAGTCAGAAGTTTTAATAAAATACAATCATTTCAATATAAATATAAAATGTTCTTTAAATCATTATATTTATCACATAGCTATTTTGTTATAATCATTATGTCCTTCAACTGTTACTTTCTCTAAATCTCCGCTGTATTCAAAATGTCCTCTGCCTTCATATCTCTCACTTACATTGCCTTGTAAATCTCTTCCTGCTGACATTCCGTCTGTTGTATTTGCTGTCATTGGATATACTTTAGGTAATGCAAGTTTTCCGACTTCTTTATTATTTACTAATAATGATGCCTCTCCTGAATCCTTACCTGTTTTAGTGTATTTAACTTTTATAATTAATTCCCCTAAAGGCAAAGGCTCATTCACTTCTATATGATATTTTACGCTATCATATATATACTCATAATTCAATTTATTATTTATTATATATAATGAATATCCCCCATAATGATTACCAAATGCCAATAATACGCCTTCCTCTGCTGATGATTTTCTATTTAAATATGCTGTTATATCATAAGAACGGTTCAATGCTGTAGGTATAGCTGATATATTAACATTTATACTTGATGTATTTGGGTATAATGTTAAAGAGTTTTTCTTTTCTATATTCGCACTTAATTGCTTAGCTATTAGTTCAACATGAACTCTGTCATCAAGAGGATTAACTCCGTATTTTTCTGCCTCTTTATCCCATAAGTTTTTCATCTCTTTTAATTTGCTTTCATTTTCTTTTGAAATATCTTTAAGCTGAGAGAAATCAGTATTCAAATCATAAAGAGCAAAATTATCATTATTAAAACTATCACCTTTTTTATGAGAAATTGACAAGAAGTATCCATCATCATATAAGCCTCTGTTTCCGTAAAGTTCAAAATACTGAGTGGTTCTTTTAGTATCAGCATTTGCATCATTGAAAGTAGGAACTAAACTATATCCATGCAAAGGCATTTGTTCTATACCATCAACTGTTTTAGGTTCTTTTATGCCTGTAATATCCAATACAGTTTTTGCTATATCTGTAACGAAACTAAATTGTGTTCTTATGCTTCCGTTTTGTGATTTATCAATTCCTTTAGGATAATGTATTATTAAAGGTACTCTTATTCCGCCTAAATAATTTGCACTTTCTTTATAATATCTAAATGGAGTAGCAGAAACCTGTGCCCAGCCTTGAGGATAATTAGGGGCTAATTTAGAAAATTCATTTATTCTTTTAACATCTTTTTCTATATCTGACATAATACCATTTTTTATATTAACAGTATTCAAAGTTCCTGTAGCCTTTCCAGATGGTGAAGGTCCATTATCAGCTATTAAGAATATTACAGTATTATCAAGCTCTCCCATATCTTCCAATGCTTTTATTAATCTTCCTATTTGTGCATCAGTATGTTCTATGAAAGCGGCATAATGTTTTTGATATTCTATAAATAATCTTTTTGTATCTTCATCAAGTTCATTCCAAGGCTTAACATTCTCATTTAATGGAGAGAGTTCCGCATCCATTGGTACTATACCTAATTCTTTTTGCTTCTTTAATCTTTCCTCTCTTATTTTATCCCAGCCAACATTATAAACATTCTCATATTTCTTAACATATTCTTCCGGTACCTGATGAGGTGAATGTGCTGCACCTGTTGCATAGTAAAGCATAAAAGGTTTTTCTTTTGATATTGATTTATGGCTTTTAATATAATAAATAGCTCTGTCTGTAATATCTTCTGTCAAATGATAATTATCATCATACACAGTATCAACATGAGTATTTCCGTCAACAAGTTCAGGATTAAATTGATCAGTTTCTCCGTCCATAAATCCGTAAAACTTATCGAATCCTCTTCCTAAAGGCCAATTATTATAAGGTCCTATACTGCTTGTTTCCCATAAAGGAGCCACATGCCATTTACCTACTGCATAAGTATTATAATTATTATCTTTAAGCAGTCTTGGTGTTAAAGCTGCTGTATTTGTTATTTGTGCTGTAGAATGAGGAGCATCTAAAGTATAATTAGCAAGTCTTCCCATACCTACAGAATGAGAATTTCTTCCGCTTAAAAGTGCTGCTCTTGTAGGCGAACTTAAAGGAGTAACACAAAAATTATTATAACGAAGTCCGTTTTCTGCTAGCTTATCTATATTAGGTGTGCTTATCTCTGAACCGTAACAGCCTAAGTCCGAAAAGCCCATATCATCTATAACTATATAAACAATATTTGGCTTTTCTATATCCTTACTAGCTAAAACCATACTATTATCAGATGCTCTATTATCATTATTACAGCTTACACTTATTATTGATGAGCTTAATGCCCCCGCAAATAATAACGATTTAGAAAAAATATTATCTTTATTCATAAATATTAATAAACTCCAAAATTAATCTTATTTACGGTATTAGAACGAATGTTCTGAACAATATTTCTTATATTATACAATATAGCTGTATTTTGTCAATTGTTCTGAAATAAATTTCTAAAATTTAAATATAAATTTATTAATATTTATTAAATGAATAATAATTTATAAAATAAAATTATTTAAGATATACCTAAACAATTATATTTTTTATATTGTTATTATTTTCGGGGACTAGCCCCTGCGAAGCACACAGTCGTACCGAACCCACACTTCTTTTGTTGCCACAAAGAACTTATATCCTCGACAAGCTCGGATACACTTCGCGAAGGTCTATATTTTAGCTTAAATTACATGTAAGATAATTTTAGTATGACTTAGTACTAATTTTTACACTTGCACTTTCGCCACAGGTGGACTTCGTCAAAGTTGCAAAAAACGCACATACTATAATTTAATATTTTAGGAATATGTATCAAACATGGTATAATACCTAGTTTTAGATTAAAAATGCAGTCTTTTTGGTTCTTTTGGTCACAAAAAGAACTGGGAGGGTGGGGGGTAGTCCCCACAAAAACCTAAATTTAAAATTATGTTTTTTGACAAACTCTAAAATTTTTAGTATATATTAATTTGGCTTTATTAATCTTATAAGTATTTTATAAAAAAGTAATTTTTAGTTTTTTATTGATTATTCTGCCCGCCTACCCGCCGCATTATTTTTTCTAATATGCTTATTATAAAAAATAGTTTGCATTTCTTTTTATTTTGTTTTATAAATATAAATAAACAAATAAATTAGGATAATTTCATGAAAGAGATAAAAATCACAGATATAGAAAATATAAAAATAGGTAATGCTGAAAACAAGGAAGCGGCAACAGGCTGTACAGTTATAATATGCGAAAGAGGTGCGGTTATAGGTTTAGATGTTAGGGGAGGGGGACCAGCTTCAAGAGAAAGCGAACTTACAAAGGCACAGGCTTCTACTGATGTAGTTCATGCAGTGCTTCTTAGCGGAGGAAGTGCATTCGGACTTGATGCTTCAGGCGGAGTTATGAAATATTTAGAGGAGAGAAATATCGGTTTTGATGTTGGTATTACAAAGGTGCCTTTAGTATGTCAGTCTTGTATATTTGATTTGAGAATTGGCGATTATAAAGTGCGTCCTGATATTAATATGGGCTATGAGGCTTGTGTTAATGCTCAAAGTAATAATCCTAAAATGGGTAATTATGGTGCAGGTACTGGTGCTACAGTTGGAAAGATACTCGGTGCTGATTATGCTATGAAGTCAGGACTTGGTTTCTACGCTGTACAAGTTGATGATGTAAAAATTGGGGCAGTAGTTTCTGTTAATGCTTTCGGTGATGTGTATGATTATGACAGCGGTAAAATGATTGCGGGGCTTCTTAATGAAAATAAAAATGGATTTAGAAGTTCAGAAGAAGAATTAATAAAAATTACACAGAATAATAATTTATCTTTCACTTCTAATACCTCAAATACAAAAGAAAATACAACAATAGGAGCTATTATAACAAATGCTAAATTCACAAAATCACAAATGGGAAAAATAGCTTCAATGGCACATAATGGATTTGCAAGAACTATAAAACCAGTTCATACAACATTAGACGGCGACAGTATTTATGCTATGAGTGTAGGTGATGTTAATGCCAATTTGGATGCAGTAGGTACGATAGCTGCTATTGTAATAGGTAAGGCTATTAATAATGCTGTTAGAAATGCTGAAACTTCTCATGGTTTTAAATGCCATAATGATATAATGAAAAATTAATTCTTATTAAAATTAAAATATTATTTTTATAAAAATAAACTAGAAGTGCTGATTAAATATCTACTTCTAGTTTATTATTTTTTAATAAAAAATGTATTTTGTAGTATGAGCTTAAATAAATTAATAAAAAATTAAATGCTTTTATTTTTTTAAGAATATATAAATTAATCTACTTGTTTAGTTTTTGCTATTACAATTTCTCTTACACATATATCCTGAGGCATATTATAGGCGAACTCTATACAATTAACCGCATCAGAAGCATTAAGTCCATTTCCTATACTTTTTTCCATTCAATATAATCAGATTTTATATTTTCATCTGTAGTATGGCTTAAAAGATTAGTTTCTACTACTCCAGGAGCTATAACTATTATCCTTACATTTTTATCAGCAACTTCTTCTCTTATACTTTCTGTAATAGCATGTACAGCAAATTTACTTCCGCAGTATATTCCATGATTTGTGAAAGTTTTCCTTCCAGCTATTGAACTTATATTAATAATCGTTCCTTCATTTCTTTTTATCATATCCGGAAGTATAACATTTGTAGTTGTAAGTATTCCATTAACATTTACATCAATCATGTTTTTCCATTCTTCATAACTTTGTTTATCAATATTTCCTAAAAGCATAACTCCTGCACAATTTATAAGCAAGTCAGTTTTACCATACTTTTCTTCAGCCATTTTTACTGCATTTTTTATTTCTTCTAAATTTGTAACATCAGCAGAAACACTTATAGAATTTTTTAAATTTAATTTTTCCATTATTTCTTTTCTTCTTGATATTAATAGGGTAGGGTATCCATTTTCAGAAAATTTTTTAGCAGTTTCCATTCCTATGCCTGAACTTGCTCCTGTAATTACAACTAATTTTTTCATTGTAAAAAACTCCTTTATAAAAATAATTTATGATTTATAATACAGTATAGATAGAGTAAAACAAGAACGGAAATATTTGTTATTAAGTATCATGTATTTCACTGCATTATTAATTTTTATTAAAGGAATAGTATTTATGAAAAAGATTAAAGTATCATCAGAGATAGGTGTTACACTTTATATGATAGGCGGTAAATATAAGCCAATAATACTTAATTATCTTATAGAAAATAAAACAAAGAGATTTAATGAGATGATGCGTTATATGAAGCCTATATCTCAAAGGACATTAACTAATCAGCTTAGAGAGTTAGAAGAAGATGGACTCATAAGCAGAAAAATATATGCAGAAGTTCCTCCAAAGGTAGAATATTCTATAACCAAGAAAGGTAAATCATTATATAAGATATTAGAAGCTATGTGTGAATGGGGAGAGAAAAATATTGATGAGAGATTTGAAATTACTAATCCTCAATGTTTAGAAGATGATTAATATAATAACTTTTAGTATTATTTAAATAACCTCGCCCTTTAAAATTTTCTATTTAATTTGGTATACAAATTTTTCTTGTTTTTTTGTTTGAATTTGAAAAGCAACTCCGACAAAGTTTTTATTAGATTTATTGATTTTATTAGAAAATAAGTTAATAAATAAAATGCCGCAGCATAATAAATATACTAACGGCATTTATGATATTATTAGAAAAATATTTTTTATTCTTCTGTTTTTTTCTTTCTAGTAGAAGAAGAAACTTTTTTCACACTTGATTTCTTTATAGATTTAACTTCTTCTTTATCGCTTTCAGCTTTATCAGATTTTTTAAGAGGTTTTATAGGTGTATTAAAAACTTCCTCTTTTACGCTTTTTACTTCACCTTCCTGATATGCTGAAGGGTCTTCAAGCTCATCAGTACCTCTTTTAGGGTCTTTACCAGCATAAACTAGCTTATCTTTTACCCTGTCTAATTTTACTTCACATATTCTTTCAATATCTTCTATGTCAAGAGATTCTTTTTCAAATAATTCTCTTGATAAAGCTTCAAACTTATCAGCATTTTCTGCTATTAATTTTTTAGTTCTTTCATAAGCTTTCATTACGAACTTATGAACTTCTTCATCTATTTTCTGAGCAGTTTCTTCACTGTAATCTTTATGTCTTGCAATCTCTTTTCCCAAGAAAATAGGCTGTTCTTTTTGTCCGAATGATATAGGACCAAGTACACTCATACCCCATTCGCATACCATTCTTCTAGCAAGTTCAG
Source organism: uncultured Brachyspira sp. (assembly GCA_949300355.1). Classification (GTDB taxonomy): domain Bacteria; phylum Spirochaetota; class Brachyspiria; order Brachyspirales; family Brachyspiraceae; genus Brachyspira. The sequence continues at coordinate 285 of CASGDY010000138.1, read as the reverse complement.
TAACTCTTTCTATATCATTTGAAGCACCTGTAGTTACAGAATCTTCTCCGAATTTGAACTCTTCAGCAACACGTCCGCCAAGAAGCAAAGACATTTCATCAACAGCTTTTTTTCTTTGAAGTGTATATCTTCCGTCAGAAGGCAAAGTCCAAGTAGCACCTAAACTTCTTCCTCTAGGGACTATAGTAACTTTATGTAAAGCATCAGTATTTTGAAGAAGTACAGCCATTAAAGTGTGTCCTGCCTCATGATAAGCAGTATTTAATTTTTCTTTTTCACTGATTA
>CASGDY010000137.1 GCA_949300355.1 uncultured Brachyspira sp. | reverse complement strand
CAACATCATAAGCATAATCATCTACAGCACTGTAAAGGGCTGTTTTACCATTAATAGATTTTTGATAAACATCAGCATTATTTTCAAGTAAGAACTCTATTATATCAGGTTTTCCATTATATTTTGAATAAGTATAAAGCAAAGTATAGCCATCATATACTCCGTTTATATCATATTTCTGTATAAACTTCTTAACAGCTTCTAAATCCCCATAACCTTCTGCAGCATTTTGATATTCATATTCTAAACTGTCTATTTCTATAACATTATATTTTTTATAAAATTCTATTTTCTCTTTTAATACTTTTTCTGCTGCCTCTTTAAACAAGTTTTCTATATATTCTTTAGGGTCTTTTTCCATTTCTTTTAATTCATCTTCATTTGTAAACATTTTATCAAAAAGATTTTTATAGTAATTGGTGTCATATTCCTGAGAATATAGAAATAAAGATGTTATTATTAAGAAAATAAAAGATACAATTATTCTAAAAATATTTTTATTTTTTAACATATTTTACCCTCATAAATATTAGAAAGGTTTTATATTATACTATAGAAGTGTATATGTCAATATAATAGAGTAAATGTCATTTAAGGCATGAAACTTACATTTACATTTTTTATTATGTCTATTTTTTGAGCTTCAGGTTTTGAATATTTAGCTGATGCTTTTTGAGAATTAGCCTGATTTCCTATATTGATAATAGAAGTATAAAGCACATTATTATCCTGATATATAGTAGCTTCAACAACTATTCTGTAAGTACCGTCTTTTACTATGTTTCCTTGATTATCTTTGCAGTCCCAAACTATATTAACTTTGCCTTGTTTTGGAGTAGATTTTGATACGGCATCAATTATTTTTTTATCTATACTTTGAGCATTAGCTTTTTTCTGCCAATTATTTAATGATAAAGGTCTTTTTTTCCAGCCTTCTCTTCTTCCAGTAAAGTCTGTAATGTATATTGTAGCTATATAATTGCCGTTATTATCTTCAGCCCAAGCAGCTATTTGATTGCTTGCAAATCCAGGTCTTTTAGTATAATCGAAACTTATATTAACTTTTTTAGTACCATTTTGAGCATAGTTTTCATTTATGAATGATACAGCAAAAATCATAAATAATATAATAAAAATTTTTTTCATAAATAATCTCCTAATAATAAATTTTGTTTTTATTTTTTTATCATATATTTATAATTTTATATTAATAGTTTATTAATATACTGAAAATTTTTAAGTTTGTCAACTGCAAGCTGCAGCACCTTTCCTCACGACACTGTTTCATCTTATCAAATGTACGCTATACGTGCGGCTGATTACTTATTATTGCACAAATATATGGTTTTAGATTACATTTAAAACATATTTTACTATTATGTGTTAATATTTTATATTATTTATAAGTTATAATTACATTCAAAAATAATCAAAAATTGACAAAATATATTTGTTTAGGTATACACTATTACTAAAAAATTTATTACATATTTATAATATAATTGTTTTATTAAAAAATTAATTATAGGAATAGTAAATGCAGATAATAAATATATTCGATAAAACTATAATAGAATTTGCTCATAGTTTACATAATAATTATCAAATATTAGATTTGTTTTTTTCATCTATAACATATTTGGGGGAATCAATTCCTTTGATGGTATTTACAATTATATTAATATTTATAAAAAGGACTAGAGTTTGCAGTATTAATATGGCTGTAAGTTTATTCATATCTATATTGATAGGAGCTATAATATTAAAACCATTGATAGCAAGAGAACGTCCTTTTACAGATCCCGTTTATAATGAATATTGGATTGCTGTTGGCAAGCACCTTGAAACTTCATTTTCATGTCCTTCCTCTCATACTACTGCATCATTTGCTGTGCTTTTTCCTATTTTTCTTTATTTTAATAAGAAATATAGTTTCATAGCTGTATTGATTGCAGTATTAATAGGCTTTTCAAGAATTTATTTAGTAGTTCATTATCCTAGCGATGTAGTGTTCGGGGCATTCATTGGAATAACAGTATCTTGTTTAACTTATTTTATTTTTAAAAGATTGAATATTGAATACATATTAAATAAAATTCCGATTATATACTGAAAATTTTTAAGTTTGTCAACTGATGCACTTTATGTAAATTTTATCTACTTTTTTGCCGCACAAAAAAGTAGCAAAAAACGCAATTGCTAGAACTTTATATTAAATATATACTTATTAAATATAGGATATAAACTAAATTTATATTAAAAATGCAGTCTTTTTGCTTCTTTGTGGCAACAAAAGAAGTGGGGGTTCGGGGGCTAGTCCCCGAAAATAATAAAAATAAAAAATTATTTTTGACAAAATATAGTTCTTTAGGTATATACTAAATATATTTCAAATGTCAAAATTGAAATGAATTATTTATAATATAAAAATATTAATTTAATACAAATACTAAATTATTTGAAATCTTTATAAAGCATGCTAGGCTGAACATCTGTATTATTCTGATATTTGCTGCTTGTATACTCTTCATATTTGCCGTCTATTGTATGATAATAAAGCTGAGCTATTTCAACCCCTGGATATATTATTATAGGTTTTATACAGAAAATTTCTAAAGTCCAATACCCTGCAAATCCGACATCGCCGAAACCAGCAGTAATATGAATAAATATTCCAAGCCTTCCTATAGATGATCTGCCCTCTATCATAGGAACGAATTTTTTTGTATTAGTATATTCCAAAGTTCTGCCTAAATATAATTCATTAGGCTTTAACTCATAACCGCTTTTTGGTATTATTATTTCCTCTACTTCATTTGGTTTTTTCATATCAAGAATATTATCTTTATATACTAAAAGCTTATCATGAAGTTTTACATTATAGCTATTTGAATTTAATTGTTTTCTATTGAATGGTTCTATTATTATATCTTTACCAAGATTTTTTTCTATTTCAAGCCCTGACAAAATCATTTATCTATTTTCCTTCAATTTATTTTAAATTATTTCGCTTTATTTTTCGGTATTATTATAGTATAATTTATCGAGCAAAATAAAATGAGGGAGTTATTAAATGCTATCTATAAATTATAAAAACGTATTAGGATTTTTACAAGAGCATGAATTAGAATATCTTGCTGAGCATGCTAAATATGCAAATGAACTTCTTGAAAACAAAAAAGGTGCCGGCAATGACTTTTTAGGATGGGTTAATTTACCAACTGAAGCTTTAAAAATGGTTAAAGAAATCGATGAATTAGCTAAAGAAATAAGAGAAAATGCTGAAGTTTTAGTATCTGTTGGTATAGGCGGTTCTTATTTAGGCGGTAAAGCAGTAATTGAATCATTTTTAAATCCTTTCTCTCAAGCTAAAAAAGGAAATACTCAGGTTGTATATGCCGGTCATAATATGAATGGAGAATATTTCAAGCATTTATTAGATTATTTGGAAGGAAAAGACTTCTATATCAATGTTATATCAAAGAGCGGTACTACAACAGAGCCTGCTATAGCTTTTAGAATGTTAAAAGAATATGCTGAAAAAAGATACGGCAAAGATGGTGCTTCTAAAAGAATAATAGCTACTACAGATAAGGCTAAAGGTGCTTTAAAAACTTTATCTACAGAAAATAAATATAGAACTTTTGTAATACCTGATGATGTTGGAGGAAGATATTCAGTTCTTACTCCTGTAGGACTTATACCTATAGCTGTTGCCGGCATAAATATAGAAGAATTCGTTAAAGGATTTGATTCTATGGCAAAAATAACTAAAGAAATGGATTACAAGAAAAATCCTTCTATGTTATACGCTATGATAAGAAATGCTCTTTATAATAAAGGATTCAGCACAGAAATAATGGTTAACTATATACCTAGAATGCATTATGTATCTGAATGGTGGAAACAATTATACGGTGAAAGCGAAGGTAAAGATAAAAAAGGTATATTCCCTGCTTCTGTTGATTTCTCTACTGACTTACACTCTTTAGGTCAATTCATACAAGATGGTAAAAGAGGATTATTTGAAACTGTTATAAGAGTTGATAAGGAAGATATTGATTTAAAAATGAAAAAAGAAGATTCTGATTTGGACGGACTTAATTATTTAGACGGAAAATCTTTACATGAAATTAATAAATCTGCATTAGAAGCTACAGTTCTTGCCCATGTTGATGGAGGAGTACCAAATATCATAATAGATTTAGATAAAATTACTCCATTCACTATTGGAGAGCTTTTATACTTTTTTGAAAAAGCATGCGGAATATCCGGACATATACTTGGAGTTAATCCATTTGACCAGCCTGGTGTTGAAGCATATAAGAAAAATATGTTTGCTATGCTTGGTAAAAAAGGTTATGAAGAAATGGGTAAAACTTTAAGAGCTAGATTAGAAAAATAATAATTATTAATCATAATAAAATATTATTAATATAAGGCTGATAATAAATAGTAAATAAAATTTATTATCAGCTTTAATTTTTTAAATAATATCGATTAAACATTCTTAATTTTTATATTTTCATATATTCAATTATATAAATATAAATTATTTAAAAAAAATACATTATTTCATATTGTTTTTATATTGTATTTATTTCTATTTATTGTATAAACTGTTTTATATATCAATAATTTAAAAGGAAAACATTATGAAAAAAATATTAATACTTTTTACTATCATTATATCTTTTATATCAATAGTATCATGCTCTAATCAATCAGAAAAACAAACTAATAATTCACAGCAAAATTCTCAAAAAATATTAAAAGAAGGAGAATGGGATATTAATCCTAAACAAATAAATGCAATAGATGAAAATATAAAAACAATTTTCGATGATACTGTAAAGAATTTATTAGGAGTAAAAAGAGAATTGATGCTATATCTTGGAAATCAAACTCTTAATGGTACAAACTATGCTTTTATTTGCAGAAGCGAGATAACATATCCTTCAGCATTACCATATTATGAAATCATCATATGCAATGTATCTCCTTCAAATGAAATATCTATAGTAAAATTAGAAAAAATAATAGAAAGCAGTCAGAGCAGTGTCGGAGGAATAGTATGCACATCATCTGATGAAGCTAAAATTAATATATCAAATTCTAAAGAAGCTAATGATATCATAAAAGTATTTAAAAATGCTGTTAAAGATATTAAAGATACAAAATATACTCCTGAACTTTATGCTGCAGGTCAAGTTGTAAAGGGAATTAATTATTATTTTATATCCCATGCCCAACTTAATGACGGCACTCATTCCATAAAATTATTAACAATAAATAATTTTATGGAAACAAGCGAAGTAATTGAAGTGAAAAATATTTTATGATACATCGAATTTAAGAGTTATGTAAACATATTATTAAAAATATTGCAGTTCAATTAACATAACAATGCAGATTTATGATATCCTTAACCGATAATAACTTGTAAGAGGGTATCAACATGAGAAACATAAGATATAAATATTTATTTGTTATTTTATCGGTAGTATTCATTTCTACTTTAGAAAATTTATATAGCCAGGTAGCTGTAAATACTTATTCTTTGGAAATTAATACTAATGATATAGAGATAGTAAAGTTTATAAATGGATATCAGCTTTATTTAAAGAAAAAGCCTAATGTATACGGATATAGAATACGATTAAAAAGACAGGATGGTTTTAATTCTTATCTTTATATTGATAATAGCGGCAGTACTAACTCTATAATCAGAATAAGAGAAAGCGATTATCATTATAAACTTGGAGAAGTATTTAAAGTATTTATTCCTCAAAATGTATATTTAGACAGAAGAAATAATAATTCTTTATTTACTTTAAGGGACAATATTACTCTGATTTTAGAGGCTTATAATATTAACAATAATACTTTAATAAATAATGAAATAATTTTAAAGGCAAATGATGCTGAAATTTCAACACCTACTATAACGCTTAGAAATGTAGAAAAAGAAGGCGATCTATATGCATTTTATTTGTACTATTCCGGAGGAGATAACGGAGAGTATGCATTTTATGTAAGAGAAGGAAGAACAAATACAACATATAAATTAATAGATACTTCTTATGGAAATACAGGAAATTATGACAGCAGCGGTATAGTATTAGAAGATACTTTTAATAGAGAATTAGGTAAAAAGCTTTATATAAAAGCATATTTTAAACAGCTTCCTGAAGACAGATATTTATCTTTCAATGTATTTAATACTCAAGGTGAAAGTTTTACTTATCCTATAGATTATGTTATAGAAACTACAAATGTACAAAAGGAAGCAACAACTCCACAAATGCCTAGCGGAGGAAATGAAGGTCCTGTACCGATAAGACCTAGAGATAGAGTTATAGAAACTTCTACAAATACTATAATAGTAAAAAAAGATGTTCCTCCTCAAAAAGAAAATAATGAGATAAAGATTTTATCTTCTGCTAATATTGTTGAAAAGCCTGTAGAAGAACCCGTTACTGAAGAACCTGTTCCTGTTATAGAAGAACCTGTTATTAAAGAACCTGAAGTAAAAGAAAATTTCAATTATAATTTGGAAGCTATGGATAATTTAAATAATGCTAGTAAATCATTCAATACCCCTAATAATTATGTAAAAGATAAAGAAGAATTGACTGATAAATTTAAAAGCATTATTAAAAGATATAAAGATGAAGGAAGCATAGATTTAGTTGTAGTGCTAGATACAACAGAAAGCATGCATCCTTATTTGAAAACTATAAAAAGAGACATAAGAGGTATGATTACAGAATTATTCGATAATCATAAATATTCAAGAGTGGGTTTTTTGCTTTACAGAGATGTTAAAGATACTTATCTTACAAAAAAGATAGATTTCAGCGATAATATTAACTTTATAAATAGAGAAGTTAATTATTTCTATGCTGCAGGCGGCGGAGATAAGGCAGAACCTATGTATGAAGCTTTACAGGAAGCATTAGAAATATTTGATTATATTAATCAGAAAAGATTGATAATAGTTATCACAGATGCACCTGCTAAAGTTATTGGAAGAGCTGATTTAGATTTGAACTTATCTACAGCTAAACAAAAAAATGTTACTGTGGAATTCATATTAGCTTCAGAAATAGAGGAAGAAGAAGATCTTTCTGATGATTATTTATACTTCTTTAATTTCTAAATATATGTTGATAATAATGAATGAAAAGCCCTTACCAAATAAGGTTTGGGCTTTTATTATATTTATTGGTTATTGAATTTATTTATACCAAAACAAATATATTTTGTCAAAAATAATTTTTTTAAATTTTAAATATTTGCAGGGCTTTGCCCTTACGAAGTACACCCCACTTCTTTTGCGGCCGAAGGAAGTACCTGTGGTATTGCCACATACGAAGTACGCCTGTGGCGAGAAGCAGGCACAGCCCGCCTAAGGCGAAAGGCTATATTTTAGATTAAATTTAATGTTTTATCTTACATGTAAAACAAAATTAGTATTATTTAGTACTAATTTTATACTTGCACTTTCGCGAAGCGTATCCGAGTTTATCGAGGATATAGGTTCTTTTTGCGTCGGGAAAAAGTTGAATAAAAAAATTGACAAACTTAAAAATTTTCAGTATATACTAAAAATTTTTAGTATAATATAATTTTGGATTATTGAATTATATTATAAAAGATTAAATAAATACTAAAAGTAAATTAGATATACCGTTTTCAGAAATTCCTATCATAGAATGTACAGAATGCGGTCTTACCCTTATAATATCGCCTTCTTCTAAATCCACGATTTCTTCTTCTACTATATATCTTACTTTACCGCTTAATACTATTACCATTTCTTCGGAAGGATGTTCATGATATGGTATTAATTGATTAGATTTTTGTGCAATGGCATAAACAGTATAGCCTTTATCAGACAAAGTTTCTATCAATCTCTCATCATCTTTTACGCAGTCGAATTCTCTTTCAGTTGTTGATTTGTAGTAATATTGTTCAGTCATTGTACACCTCATTATTATACTATAATTTCGGCTTATAACCTCTTAAAATTGAATTTATACAAAAAATAGGTAAAATCAATACGGTATTTTTATATCATGTTCTTCCATTTGTTAATTAAATTCATAGCTTCAAGAGGTGTTATTGTATTAATATTCAAATCTTTTATTTCTTTTTCTATTTCGCTTTCTTTTTCTATTATTTTAGGCTCTTCATAAAGAGGAAGTATATCTTTTGATTTTTGAGTATTTAATTCTATATTTTCCACCTGAACGCTAGCATCAGCTTCTAATCTTTTTAATATTTCAGTTGCTCTTTTTATCACTTTATTAGGAGCACCTGCTATTTTTGCTGCATATATACCATAGCTGGATTTAGCTGCTCCTTCAGTAACTTTTTTCATAAATATTATTTCATCTTTGTATTCTTCAACTAATACTTTATAGTTTTTAACTCCTTCTAAATCTTCAAGCATCGTAAGTTCATGATAGTGAGTAGCGAATAAAGTTTTAGCTTTTTTATTTTCTTCATGAACTAAATATTCAACTATAGCCCAAGCAATAGAAAGTCCGTCATAAGTTGAAGTTCCTCGTCCTATTTCGTCCATTATAACAAGACTTTTATCCGTACAATGATTTAGAATATATGCAGTTTCATTCATCTCTACTAAAAATGTGCTTTCTCCTCTTGCTATATTATCGCTAGCTCCAACGCGTGTAAATATACGGTCAACTATAGAAATTTTCGCACTTGATGCAGGAACGAATGAACCTATTTGAGCAAGCAATACTATCAAAGCTGTTTGTCTTAAATATGTACTTTTACCGCTCATATTAGGGCCTGTGATTATAAGCATATGTTCATTTTTATTGTCTAAATATGTGTCATTTGGAATGAAGCTTTCTGTTTTTAGATTAACTTCTACAACTGGGTGTCTTCCGTCTTTTATATCTATTATTCCGTCATCTGTTATTATTGGCTTTATGTAATTATCCTCTTTGGCTAAGCAAGCAAGCGAAGAATAAACATCTATTATAGAAATTACCCTTGCCATTTTTAATATTGAGTTTAAATATTCATTAGTTTTGTTTCTTACCTCAATAAATATAAGTTTTGTTTCTTACCTCAATAAATATATTATATTCTAATGCATAGCTTTTTTCATTAGCTTCATTTATAATAGTTTCATATTCCATTAATTTGCTTGTAGTATATCTTTCTCTTCCTATTAATGTTTGTCTTTTTATAAAATCGCTTGGCACAGATGATACATTTGATTTAGTTACTTCTACATAATAACCTATAACATTATTATATCTTATTTTAAGATTATTAATTCCTGTATCTAATTTATAATTATGTTCAAGTTCTGCTATCCAAGAACGTCCTTCTCTTCTTGCTTCATTATATTTTCTTAATGTTTCATTGTAATCATCTTTTATTATATCGCCTTCATTTATAACAACTTTCGGATCCTCTAATATCGCACGTTCTATCAAATCAGTTATTATTTTTATATCATTAACCTCTTCAAAATTAACTTCTTCAAATTCATTCATAGCAAGTTCTGTAACAACCTCAAGAGAAGTTACTAAAAATCTCTTTAATGATACCAATTCTTTAGGGTTAATCCTTCCAAGTGCCAATTTTGATGCAAGTCTTTCTATATCCCCAATATCCTGAAGTAAATCTCTTATTTTATACATAAACTTTTGATTTTTATAGAAAAACTCTACATTATTAAGTCTTTTATTTATTTCTTCTATATTTAATAAAGGCTCTACAATTATTCTTTTTAAAT
>CASGDY010000136.1 GCA_949300355.1 uncultured Brachyspira sp. | reverse complement strand
TTATTTTGGTAAAAAATATTATTATATTTTATTATATAAAAGGAAAAGAATATGCAAAGTTTCATATATAACAATCCAACAAAAGTAATATTTGGAAAAAATGCTGAAGAAAATACAGCAAAAGAAATAAAAAACTTCGGCGGTAAAAGAGTCTTTATAGTTTATGGTACAAAAAGCGTAAAAGAAAGCGGATTATTAGAAAAAATAGAAAATATAATAAAAAATGAAAATATAGAATATGAACTATTTGGAGGAGTAAGAGCTAACCCTACCCTTTCTCATGCTAGAGAAGGAGTAAAAAAAGCAATAAATTTCAAAGCTGATTTTATACTTGGAATAGGTGGAGGAAGTGCCATTGATACAGCTAAAGCAATAGCTCATGGCGCTGCTAATCCGGATACTGATATATGGGAGTTTTGGATTAAAACAAAAACTTTAGAAAAAAGTCTTCCTATAGGATGCATACTTACAATATCTGCTGCAGGAAGTGAAACAAGCAATTCTTCTGTACTTACTAATGAAGAAACTCTTGATAAAAGAGGATTTCCAACAGAATTTAACCGTCCTAAATTTGCAATAATGAATCCATGCCTAACATTTACATTACCTTACTATCAAGTAGCATGCGGAATAGCTGACATGCTTATGCATACATTTGATAGATATTTCGGAGACAGTGAAAATTCAATAAACGGCGACAACAATCAAACTACAGATGCAATTGCTGAAGCTGTTTTAAGAACTATTTTAAAAAATGGTTTAATAGCTATGAAAGATAAAACTAATTATGATGCTATGAGTGAACTTATGTGGTGCGGAAGTTTATCACATAATACTTTAACAGGACTAGGACTTACTTTTGATTTTATAGTTCATAAATTCGGACATGAATTGAGTGCAAAATTTGATTGTGCACATGGAGCAAGTCTTTCTGTGATGTGGGGACCTTGGGCTAAATATTGTTTAAAAGATAAAAAAGAAAGATTCATTCAATATTCAAAAAATGTTTGGGGAATTGACGATGATACAGGAATCAAAGGAATAGAAAAAACTATAGAATATTTCAAACAAATCAATATGCCTACCAACTTTACAGAATTAGGAGTAGGAATACAAAGCGAAGAAGTTTTACAGGATTTAACAAGAAGATGCATTAAAGACAGTAAATTAGAGTTTAAACACTTCAGAGCTTTAAATAAAGAAGACGTTTATAATATTTTCAAAATGGCTAATGTTTAATAGTTTATATTTAGTCAATTTAACTATAAAAAATAAATATCATAGTTAAATTGACTATACAATTTATATTATAATACCTTTGAAGATAAATAAATATTTTTCAATATATCTACTTTATTACAATATCTAGACATTCCAACCATATACAATCTGCTTTTTGTTCTTGATATTGCCACATTAAGTCTTTTTATATTAGAAAAAAATCTAGCAGAACCCGTATTTCTAACGACACTAAAATAAACTATATCAGCTTCCTTACCCTGAAAAGCATCTATTGTATCTATTTCTATATTTAAATGTTTTAATTTCTCATTATTATTAATAACTTTTTTTAATTCCCTTTTTTGTTTCTTATATGGTGTTATAACTGCTATAGTAGTATAGTCATCAATATTCAAATTTTCAATACTATTATTTATTAACTCAACTTCTATCGGATTATATAGTTCTCCGCCATAATTATTAGGAAATCTTTCATTTGTATTATAATCAAGCCAATATATACTTTCATCATCGCTGTATTTAGTACCATTTTTTAGTTCTCCATTGTAGAAAAATTTACTTACAATATCGCCTATTTTAGATTCCATTCTATACTGAGTATCAAGCATTCCAAACATTGTTTCTTTATCAACATTATTAAATAATCTATCGACTAAGGAATTATCAATAAGCTCATCTTGTAAATTTGTATCTATTTCGCTCATAGTATCTATTTCATCTTTACAAAATACAGGAGGAAGCTGATTAGGGTCTCCAACTAATATTAATTTCTTTGCAAATGAAGCAGGTATTAAAATCTCAGGCAATGTATTTTTTGATACCTCATCTATAATTATTAAATCGTAAATGTCATCTAGTTCATCTAATTTAAACCTAGCCATTTGATTGCATGTTATTCCTATAATATTAGCATTCTCGCATATATACTTATTATACTTTTTATTATTTATAATATGCTCTTCAAATTCATTAAACAATTTACTTGTAAAACTTTCATCGTATATATTTTCTAATTTCTCTTTCCAAAAATCTATATAATCTCTATAGCATATATTTAAATTTTCATTATCATACTCGTTTTGAAACTCTTCATACCTCATAATAGAACAGTTAATATTACTATTCTCTATTTCAATATTAAGTCTTTCTATAGCATTATCCACTGCAATATGGGTTTCAGAACATATAGCTATTTTTGCTTTATAATTATGCTTTATAGTCTGCAAAATAATTTCAACAATAGCAGTAGTTTTGCCTGTACCAGGAGGGCCCATTAAACAAAATAATTCCTTACTATTAAAAGCTTTTTCTATTACATTGAATACAGAACTACCTTTTTTATATATTTTTTGTATAGGGTTAATATTTATTGTTTTTATATTATTTTTAGCTATATTATTATTAGAATTATCATAACTATTTTTTATAGTATTAAATAAATTTACAGACATAACAATTCCTGAATTAATATTCTTTATAGTTTCTAATTGTCTTAAATATTTAACATATTCACCATTTTCTTTTTGACCTTCATATTTTTTTAACAATTGAGATAAATAATTTTCCCATTTATTTAAATATTCAAAAAAATTCATTATTATACTCCTTAAATATATTATAATGCTTTATTTGCTATACATTTAAAATCTAATGCCTTTAATATATTTTTATCCGCTGAATTATTCCTAAATATATTTTTTACATATTCTATTTCAGTAGAGTTCAAATCTATATTATTTTCCAATTTTATATTGTAGTATTCTCCGTCAAAATTTTTATTTAAATAAAAGCCTTTTCCATTTACACCATCGCCTATACGAATTAAATGCACATTCATAAGCTTCGATAAATATTTGATAACTGTATCCTTATAGAAGATATTAAGCACATTATCAAATAATTCTCTTGGATTATTAATACCGCTCATAATAGAAAATATGATTATCCTATTAATACCTGTTAAATACTTATTTTTTACTTTTATTTTATATTCCATAGAACCTCCTTAATATCTTACTTGTAGTTTCTTAATTATTATTACTATAATCTGATATAAATATATTTGAATCTTTATGCTCTTTATTTAATACAATTAAATGTCCTCCATTTTTACATTTCACTATTTTTTTAAAGCAGTTATTATATAAAGCTGATATAGTCTTTCTTCTATTTTGCATTAGTAAATAAAAAGTCTTTTTATAATACTTAATTTTTTTATCTATACTTAAATATTCTGCATCAATATTATTATAATTCTTTCGAGCAATATTATTTCTTTGTATAAGATTATTCCAATCAGAATAATATTCTCCGCTTTCTTTTATTGATTTTATTTTCTTTGCTGTACTTCTTACTTCTTTTAATAACAAAGATCTATTTACTTCCATTTCTTCTACTTTATTAATAAGCATATTATAGCTTGGAAATACATCTTCCATATTAAATCTTTTATTAATAATCTCTAAATAATCTTTATACAATTTATAATAATCCTCCACATATTTAAAAATAGTTCCTGTTAATTTTTCTATCTTTGTATCAATATCTTTAATTTTATCATAAATAATATGAATCTTTTTGTCTGACATTTTTATATATTCTTTAAGTTTTTTAATCTTTCTATAATTTTTTAAATCTCTTTCGCATAAATCAATTAACAAATCAATATTATAATATTTATCTATTAAGCCTTTAAGCTCATCTATAGTTTTTACATTTGTACCATTAGCTTCATTAAACCATTTTAATCTTGAATCTTTTTTCTTTGAAAGAGATAATACTTTTATAATTTTATAACATTCTTCTTTTCTTTTTTTGAAAAAATTTATTTCTGTTTTGTTATAATTCTTCTTATAGTTAAGTATTTTTATCTGTGCATTATAATCTATTATGATAAATAACAAATCATAAGATTTTCTTATTATTTCAGCTACTCTATAAAGTTCATCTTGCACTATTGGCTTAAAATTGATTTCTGCCTCATTTCCTATACCATTAAGAAAACCTGATATTTCATGTAAATTAGAATTAAATATTTCTTTAGCATCATAAATTTCCTTAAATGCAAGTTCTCTATAGGCATTTACATCATCTATCTTTCTTTTAATTTTTTCTCTTTTTTTCTCTAAACTATGACTGCAAATTGCATTAAAAATAAAATCTAAAAACATAAATAATTCCTCCTTATAAAATATTAGTCTAATAATCCGTATTCCAATAATAAATTGTATAGCTCATCATCATCGCTTTTAAAATTCTTAAGCCACTCATCAGATACTAAATAAGCTATAGCATCTATTATCATTTCCCTATTTTCTATATCAGAATCTTTAAGCATACTAGTAAGATTTTCTACTTCTTTGAAGAACAATTCATCTTTCTGCATATCTGATAATAATTTGCTGTTTTTCTCATCTATTTTCTGTATTTCATTAAAATATTTTTTCTCCTTTAACGCATATATAGTTCTCTTTTGATTCAAATAATCAATTAACTGATTAGTCAAATCAACCCTCTCATTATCAAACATTGTATTTACACTGCTGTAGAATGTTTCTTCTATATTTGCTTTTGCCTCATAATATTTCTGCTGCATATCTGCCAATACTCTTCTTTTTCCTTCATCTATATTTTCATATTCTCTGTCCAACATACTAGATATTCTATCTAATTCAGATTTACGTGCTGAATATTCTGATATCTGAGCGAAAACTCCTCCGAATGGAATTAAACTCTTGAAACTAAACTCCCAAGGTCTTTGAGTACCAACTCCATCTACTAAAGCATATAGATTACGGTCTTTAGCGAAATTCTGATAAGCTGCTTCTATATCTCTTCTTGCTATTTCTAATCCTGCCTGACTGTCTTTTGATATGAGATAGGATACAGCAATTCCAACGGCTAGTCCTCCTACAACAGAGCCTGCTATGCTTGCAAAAGCTCCAAGTGAAGCTGCTGCTGTGGCACCTATAGACATATTAGAAGCTATAACTCCAGCTAATGCACTGCCTCCTACAGAACCTACATAAGCACCTAATGAAGTAGATGTTATAGAAACAAAATTCTGAGACACCTCTCCCATTAACTCAACAGTGTCTATTTTACCTGTAATAAATCTGTACATGCTTTTTAATGTATCTATTGTCATTACAGCAATACCGCCTGCCACATTTGCATTTCCAAGCAATGAAGAACCAACTTGATTACCTAAATAAGTAAAAGTAACTCCTAATGCACTTTTAGCGGCACCATCTGCACTAGCAGTAAGTACTTTATATGCTGATTCTATAAATTCATCTTCTGTTAAATCGCATCCGTTTGATAAGAATTTCACAAACTCGCCAATCAATGCACTTCCGCCTGAAAATAATGCTCCGCATAATGCTGCTTTAGGAAGCTGATTCAAATACTGAGCTCTAAATTTAGCATCTTTATTTTCAACTTCTAGCTTTTCGCCATTTCTTAATCTTCTTGTAAGTTCTTCATTCTCATTTCTATTTAACTTTTTACTATTAACCTTACCGTCTTTGCTTGATAATCTGTCTGATGTGTTTTCAGCTGTATGCTTATAATCTTTTGCATCAGTATTTTGCTTTTTAGAAGCTATCGATTTTACTTCTTCTAGATTTTCTTCAGGAACTATCTTTTTATTGGAGCCATCTTCGCCTGAATACCTTTTTTCAGAAACTGCTTCTGTGTTTTGTTTAGGATCTTTATAAGATTTTACCTGATATTTTGTCTCTGTATTACCATCTCTAACTATAATATCTGCTTCAGGGTCTCCTGGTTTAGTTAATTCTGCTTGAGTTTGATATTCTTTACATTGCATAGCCGCATTTTCATTATATGATCCTCCTAAATCTGCTTCTGCTACATATCCCTGAGCCTTATCTACATCCATATTTTTTGTTCTTTCTACAACTTTCTCTATAGATTCAACATGATCATTCATAGCTTTACCTAAATTATTATGGTGCCCCTTGTATTTTACACTTCTTCCTAATGCAATAGAATCTGCCATATTATCAGAAATATCTTTATGAAGGGTACTATCTTCTATAATGCCATTGTTTAAATTGCTGCTTACATCAAAGTTTTCAACTTTTATATATTCATTTTTAACTGCATTATTATTTTTCCAATTATTCTTCCTGTTTTTATTATTTTTTCTATTTTTATGATTTCTGCCTTTATAGTTATTATTGTTTTTATAGTTATTATTATTTTGGTTATACATATATTACTCCTTTAACATATTACCTAAACCCAACTGTATTTATATAAATACAGTACGCAAATAACTTAAAAAAATATTAACTGCTTATTTGATAGTACCCTCCTAACACTTACATTAACTGCAATTTTGGCAGATATTATTCGATATCATCTTTAGCCTGTTCTTTTGATGCTGCACTAATACCTGAAAATAATGCTCCGCATAATGCTGCTTTAGAAAGCTGATTCAAATACTGAGCTCTAAATTTAGCATCTTTATTTTCAGCTTCTAGCTTTTCGCCATTTCTTAATCTTCTTGTAAGTTCTTCATTCTCATTTCTATTTAACTTTTCACTATTAACCTTACCGTCTTTGCTTGATAATCTGCCGTATGTATTTTCTGCTGTATCTTTATTATCTTTTGTATCCGTATTTTGCTCTTTAGAATCTACAGATTTTACTTCTTCTAGATTTTCTTCAGAAACTATTTTTTTATCGCCCAAATATTTTTTTTCAACTGCTTCTGTGTTAGGCTTTAGTAATCCAGAAGTCTTTATCTGATATTTTATTTCTGTATCAGTATTTCTAGCTATTACTCCTGATTCTTGTACTGCTGTTTTAGTTGATTCTGATCTTATCTGATATTCTTCACATTCTGCATTTTCATTATTACATAATTCATCCAAATACCTCTCTGCAATATACTTCTCTGCAATAACCCCAGTAGTCATTTGAATATTTTCCTTTGAAGATGCAATTTTTTCTAAAGACTTCATATGATCATTCATAGCCTTATCTAAATTAGCACGATGCTCACTATATTGGATACTTCTTTCTAAATTAATAGACTCATTATTAGAAATATTATTATTTAAATTATTGCCTGACATTTTTATTTTCCTCCTGTTATTTTTTGAAATGCCTTTATTATTGTTTTTTTCATAATTATTATTTTGGTTATACATATATTACTCCTTTAACATATTACCCTATACCAAACCGCATTTATATAAAATACAGTACGCAAATAACTTAAAAAATAATCTGCTAATTATTTGATAGTACCCTCCTGTTTTTACATTAATGCCTTTTTATAATTTCAGTAATTATTTTTACTGTTACAATAGGTACTAAAATACGAATAATAGTTCCCAACATATTAAACGCCTCCTTTAATCACTTTTTGTATTACTAAAATACTCTTCTAATATCTCTGCAGCAGCTTTTATTATTTTCAATATTAAAATTATATTTTTATCCATAGAAACTCCTTTTTATATAGATATTAAAATATAATATTTTTTATAATGATTATGAAACCAACTTAATATTATTACCAAGTTTAAAAGAGCGGTAATTACTTTTCTTTTTTGATTTTTTAAAAT
>CASGDY010000135.1 GCA_949300355.1 uncultured Brachyspira sp. | reverse complement strand
ATTTCTTCGTCTGTTAAATTAAAATCCATATTGTTATTATACAATAGATTAAAAAATTGACAAACTTAAAAATTTTCAGTATATACTGAAAATTTTTAACTTTGTTAACTATTGCCATAGGTGGCTTTCCGCATGGTATTGCAAATCATTATGGATAGATAACTATACCTGCGGATGGTTACTTATTATTCTATAAATATATAGCTTCATATTACATTTAAACACATATTCTTAAAATATTAAGTTTAGTATATGTTTTTTCATGAATCGTACCGATGAACTACCTCATATTAAATTTACTCAAATCTGCTGAAAGGCATATTCTCTATAGCACCTTCTGCCCCTATAGTTTCATTTAATTGTCCATTGATAAGGAATATAACATTATCTATACCTTCAAATTGGGTTGCTGTATATACAAACTGATAAATCTGCACCATAGTTCCTTCATTTCCTAAAGGATTGAATTCAAAATTCTCATTGAAGTTTAAATATACTGTATTATTCTCAATAAATATATCAAGCAGTTCAGTATCTTTAGGTATGCAGCTTATTATATTTCTATTATTTTCTTCGTCAGTAGCACCAACTAATAATTTTTTTATAGCTTCCTCTACAGAAGATTTATTATTAAATTTTCTCTCTCTAAATATCAATGTGATAGAGCCTGTTGATTCACTGTATTCAACTAAATATATTCCTTCATTGCTGTTTTCTTTAAGTTTTCTCTCTTTTAAATCTCTTGTTATATTATTATTAGCTTTTTTGATATTGTAGTTATTAATATCAGTTTGAGCTTTTTTAATAATTTCTTTTTTATATTCTGTATCATTATTTTTTATTGTGTTATTCTTTATTATATTATTAGCAGTTTCTTTTAAATTATCTTTTAATTCATTATCTTTTATTATATTGCTTTCTTTATTTTCTTTTATATCATTTTTTTCTTCTAAAGGTTTATTTATTATTGAATTATTATTTTCTTTAATAATATTATTATTTACTGTATTATTATCTCTTACAACATTATTATTTGGATTAACCATATCGTTTATCACTCTGTTATAATCTAGATTAGATTTATCAAAAGAGTTAGTAATAGTATAAACAGATTTCTGCATTATATCTTTTCTATTTTGTGTTACATTATTATTATTTACTGCATTGTTATTTAAATATTTTTTAGTATTTTCAGTATTATTGCTTTCTTTTTGATTATTTATATTTGCATTATTATTTATTGTATTATTAAGCTGATTATTATTTATTACTTTTTCTTTATCATCATTATTATTTAAATATTTATCAATATTAAAATCATAGTTTGTATTTGCATTATCTTTTTTGGTGCTTTCTACATAGCTGGCAGGAGGTTTTGTACTGAAAGTAGTAGTTGATGCCGGCTTCATAGTTGTAGTTTCTCTTTTTGTAGTATTATCTTTTGGTTTTAAGATATCATCAAATATGCTTTTTTTGGCTGCGGTATTATTTTGCTTATTAGTAATTATATTTGTTGTTTTAATATCCTGAGTATTATTATTCTGTCTATTTTCGAATATCATCTGCTCAAGATAATTATATGTTTTTTCTTCTTCAGTATTAGGAGTATTTTCAATATCTGCCGCAATGATATTTTCTTCATTATCATTTGTAATATCATTGTCAGGTATTCTATTTAATGTATTCATATTGTTTGATAATATTACAGATTCATGATTATTTCCGTAATCTACATAACCGCTGTCATAAAGTATAGAGTTGCTTACTCCGCTATTATTGAAAAAAGGAAGCAGAGATTCTTTTGTTATTATACTTGAATTTGTAATATTTTCTGACATAGTATCTAAAGAAGTTTCTATTTTAGAATTTGTTTCATAAGCCATTACAGATAGAGTTTCATTTGTATCAGTTTTTATAAAGAAGTTGAATAATGGTATATTACTTAAAAAACTCATTTTATTTTGATCTTCTGTTATACCATCGCTTTCCAAAACTAAAGCCTCTTTATGATTTATAGAAAAGAAATCTTTTATTGCTATATCCACCATAGGAGAATATTTTTTCACAACTGTAAATATCAAAGCTGCTGCTATGATAAAAGCTGCTGAAATTATAATAGGTTTCTTTAAATTTATTTCTTTGCTTTCATTTCTAATTTGTCTTGTATATGAAATACTTTTAGATTTAGATTTAAGCTGCTCGTATCTTGGCACTTGTTTACTCCAGAATATTATGTATCGTTTAAATTATCGATAAAAATGGAAATGCAATTAGAATTTATTTTATTGGAATATTGAGTAATATATTGATATTTTTCATAAAAAAAACCTTTTAGAAAAATTATATTTCTAAAAGGGTTATTATTTTTTTAATTAATTATTTTATTGTAAATGAACTGCATTACGAGATAAGAAATTTTTTCTGTCATTAGCATATTTAGCTTTAGAAGAAGTAGGGTATTCAGCTAAATATAGATTATAAGTTTTATAAGCTTTTTCAAAATCTCTTATATTGTTATTGCCTTTTTCATATATTTCAGCTAAAAGAAGTATGGAATCTCCGCGTTTAGAAAATTTTACATTTTTTTCTAAAGATTTCTCTAACAAATCAGCACCTTCAGATATTCTTCCAAGCTGTTTTAAGCTGTCAGCTATTTCATAAACAGCATTTCCATATAAAGGAGTTTGAGAATAATTGTTCATTACATCATTGAAGTATACAATAGCTTCATCATGTTTATTTTCAGCTTTTTTCATAACGCCCATAGAATATATAGCTGCTGCTTTTTCATTGTTACCGGCATTTTTTAATTTTGAAGCTTCATTATACATATTGAAAGCATTATTATAATCTTTTTTTTGATTATAAATATCTCCTATTCTAAAATGGCTGTATACAGAATATTTAGAATTTGGATATGTAGTTATTATATTGCTGTAGGCATTAACTGCATTGTTATAATCTTTAATATTTTTTAATTCTTCTGCTGAATTAAATAATGCTATGATTTCAGGATTAGTTTCAGCTACTTTAGTAGGTTTATCAGCCGGCTTTTTAATTATTGAAGTTTGAGCATTATTAGTAGCAGCTGTCTGATTAGTTTGATTTGCATTATTAGGAGCTGCTTGATTTGTATTAACATTATTAGTAGCTGTATTATTAGTATCCATCATGTCATTTGTCATAACATCATTAGTCATCATATCATTAGTAGACATATTGTTAGTTTCATTATCAGGATCTAATATAGCATTAGTTTCCATAGAAGCTATGCCTTGACTATTAGTTACAGTGATAGTATAGAAATATTTTCTTATGATGCTTTCTTCATTATCAACTTGGAAATCAAGTTTTCCTATACCTGCAGTTAATGTTCTGAAAGTAAGGAAAGCATTAGTTTTATCTCTTGTAAATCTTACGAAGTCAAGGTTAGTAGAATAGCTTGTTATACGAATATATCTGTCGAAATTAGTAGCGTTTAATTTTATTGAGAAAAGAGTATTTTCAGCTAAACTTACAGATTTAACCAAATCATCTTCTATAGGCCCGCTTTTTACACGGGAAGAAGAAGCATTTGTTACAACTTTATCATCCGGCTGTACAGTGATTGTTTCCTGAGCAAATGCAGCATTAATTACAATGAACATTGCCATAATAGAAGAACATAAAAAAACACGCATAATTCTCTCCTAAAAGTTAGTATTATTTTTTTCGGCTTTCTACAAAGTTTCTTGAGTATTCTAAATCTTCAAAACTTAAATTTTCTTTTGTAGAAAGCATTTCCCCTTTTAAAATTTTTTCTTCGTCTTCTTTAAGAATATTAATAGCTTTTGAATTTTCCTCTTCAGGTGTTAGAGGTATTACTTTAGGTCTTGAACAAGAGCCTATTAATATTCCAGAGAGTACTACTAATAATAACCAAACAAATAAAATTATGAAAAATAAGATCTTTTTCGTTCTGTAAAAATCTTTTACTTTTTCAACCATTGAGTTATACTCCTAGCCCAATTATAAAATATAGTAAAAAAATTGCAATGAATTTATTCTCAAAATGCAGTTAAAACTTATCGTATGATTGAAATTAATGTTTAGTATAAAAAACATTTAAATAATATATTTTTATAACTGTATATGTATTTTATATGATTAATAATAGATAATAATTGTTGCATAATATCAAAAAAATAATATTATATAGTATATGAAACATAATTTAAAATCCGATTTGGATAAATTGGAAAATAGAGGAATAGCATTAGATGATGATATCAATATGCTTAAAAATTATTCTTTAGAAAAGCTTATTGATTGTTTGAATGATGATAATGCTGTAATAAGAACATCGGCTTCGGTCAATTTGAAGCATTATATATATGATGATAATGTACAAAATATATTATTAATGCAATTATCTGAAGAAAAAAGTCTGTATACTAAAATAGCAATATGCGAAACTTTGCAATGCGGAAATATTGATGCTGCAGAAAAAATGACTGAATATCTCGGAATAATAGGAAATAATCAATATGAAAAATTACCCAAAAAAATATCATCAAAAAAATCATATCCTCTGCCTAGAGATATAATAGCAAGAACTTTATCAAAAATGGATATAAGCATTCTACCTGCATTAATAAAAATTCTAAAAAGCAGTAATTTAATAAAAATTTATGAAGCTATAGATGCCTTCGGATATATATGTTTTTATAATAAAACTTTACAAAATGATAAAAATCTTGAATATATAATAAAATTAATGAACAAGTATAAAAATGACAAACTTCTTGTATGGAAATGTATAACTTGCCTATCAGCATTTAATCTTGATAAAAGCAAAGAAATAATAAATAGTTTTATAAATGAAGATAATAAAGATATTTTATCATTAGAAGCTAAAAGGTCTTTGTCTATACTAAATAAAAAATAAATATTTAAATGATATATACTAAAAATTGTTAAGTTTGTCAAATATTCACCATAGTGGCTTTCCGCACGGTATTGCAAATCATTATGGATATCCAACTATACGCGCGGCTGATTATTTATTATTACACAAAAAAGATAGTTTATATTACTTATAAAACATATTTTATTAAAAATGATTTTTTAAATTTGAAATATTTGCAGGGCTTTGCTGCGAAGCACACAGTTGTTCCGCGTCCAACTTCTTTTGGTGCATATACAAGTACGTCTTCGACAAGAATATTATATCCTCGATAAACTCGGATACGTTTCGCGAAAGTGAAAGTGTAAAATTAGTACTAAATATAAAATTATCCAACATATAAACACTTGATAGATTAACAATTTCAATGTATTATCTTATATCAAAAATCTGCTATTATAGAAAATAATTAGTATATAAAAATAATTAATAAATTTTTAAGGAAAATATATGATTTATCCAGAATTTTTTACACCTTATGTATTTCCGCCTAATATACCAATACTAGGTGCTATAAGATGGTATGGGCTTATGTACATTGTAGGCATTTTAGTATCATGCATAATTTTATATTTTGTTCAAAAAAGGGGTTGGATAAAACTTAATCTTAATGAAAAAAACGGCGGTATATATGATATGGTTTTTTATGCTGCTGTTGGTGCTATAGCAGGAGCTAGAATTGGTTATTTTCTTTTTTATTCTCCAAAGAGTTTTTTGACACCTTGGGAAATAATAGGAATTAATCTTGATAATGGATTTACATTTACAGGTTTTGCCGGAATGTCATTTCATGGCGGACTTGTAGGAATGTTTATCGCTGAATTTATATTTAGTAAAAAATATAAATATGATTTCTATACTATAGCAGATAATGCTACATTACCTTCAAGTTTCTGTTTGTTTTTTGGAAGGATTGGAAACTTTATGAATGCCGAACTTTATGGGCGAGTTACAGATTCATTTTTAGGTATGAAATTTCCTTTATATGATGCTGTTGGCGGTTATGAGAGATGGGCTGCAATGTTTCCGGCAATAAGACCTTATACAGAATTAAGACATCCTTCGCAATTATATGAAGCATTTCTTGAGGGTTTGGTTCTTGCTTTTGTTTCTTTTTTAATAGCTTATTTGAGTGAAAAAAATAAAAAAATAAGACCTGGTACAAGGCTTTGGGTTTGGATTTTTCTTTACGGACTTTTCAGAACTTTAATAGAACAGTTCGCCCGCGATATCACAGAATGGACTGTAGGACCGATAACTTCCGGTGCTATATATTCTATGTCTATGATGTTAATTTCTATTGTTATGCTTATTTATATCTATACAAAAAAAGATAATAGTACATTTGAAGCTAATATAAGCGAAACAAAGATTAAAAAAGGATAAGAAAAAATAGATTTTTATAAAAACAAAAAAGATATCATTATTATATATAATAATGATATCTTTTCTTGAGATTTAATATTATTAGAATTTTAAGATACCTATCAATTGTAAAAATACTAGTAATACTGCTATTGGTGCTATATATCTAATTGTTATTGTATAATATTTATTAACTTTAAATCCGTCGCCTATGTTTATTTCATCTAATAAAGTTTTAGGTTTTAATATCTATCCTGATAATATCAATATGAATAATCCTCCAAGAGGCAATAATACGGCAGATACTAATACATCATTAGAGAAGTCAAATATAGTTCTTCCAAATATAAGTACATCTTTTAATAATCCGAAAGAGAACATCATCACGATACCTAAAAGCCATATTATAATAGCAACAATAGTACAGGATTTTGTCCTATTAAAGCCCCATTCATCAGATAAATAACTTACTATAGCTTCCATAATACATATTGTAGAAGTCAGACAGGCAAAGAATAATAATATGAAAAATACTGTTCCAAATACAGCTCCGAATTGCATTTGTGAAAAAATATTAGGTAAAGTTATAAATACTAGCGGAGGACCTACAGTAGGCTCTATTCCATAAGCAAATGCAGCAGGAAATATAATCAAACCAAATAATATAGCGGATAAAGTACATCCTATGCTTACCATTATTGTACTGCTTCCTATAGTTTTGTCTTTATCTAAATAACTTCCATATACAACCAAATTTCCGCATCCTACACCTAGACTGAAGAATGATTGTCCTATTGCTGCCATTATAGCTTCACCGCTTAAGTTTTTAAAATTAGGTATTAAATAGAATTCTAAACCTTTTATTGCTCCTGGTAATGTTATAGATTTTATAGCCAATATTATAATTACTATGAATAATACAGGAAGCAATATATTACACACTTTTTCTATTCCATTTTTTACGCCTTTTATAACTATAATATAAGTTAAAAGGAGCATAATAGTTAACCACAATATTACAGAAAAAGGATTACTTATAAAATTATTGAATGTAGTGTTTATAACTTCAGATGACTGTCCAATATAAGAACCTGATATAGATTTAAATATATATGCCAGAGTCCAACCTGATATTCCGTTATAAAATGATAATGTTATAGTTAAAGATATTACCCCTATAATACCTAAAAAGTACCATTTAGTATTTGGTAACAATTCTTTCAAAGCACTTGTATAACTTTTTCTAGTTTTTCTTCCTATAGCAAATTCTGTCATTAATATAGGTATTGCAATTAAAAGCAAAGCCAATATGTATATTACTATAAATGCCGCTCCTCCGTATAAACCAACTAAATATGGAAACTTCCATACATTACCTAATCCTATAGCTCCGCCCATAGATGCTAAAACAAATCCTAGTCTGCTTGCAAAAGTTTCTCTTGAATCATTATTTTTCATACTATATCTTCTCCATAAAATATAGATAAGATACCATTAATAAAACATTACTAATGGTATCTAAATTAAATTAAATTAAATTAAATTA
>CASGDY010000134.1 GCA_949300355.1 uncultured Brachyspira sp. | reverse complement strand
ATTTGTTTTATTTTCTGAATTAGTTTCCTTTGATAAAAGAAATTTCTCTTTAGCTCTTAAAATATATAAAAACCAATCATTATCATTTAACTCAATAGCCTTATCATAATTTTCAATACTTTCTCTATACTTATGTAAATAATCATAACATGAAGCTCTTTCACTATAGTAGTTAGGATTATTTGAATAATATTCTATAGCTTTATTAAAATCATTTATTGCTTCATCATAATTTTTTAAATATTTTTTAGAACAGCCTCTATAATAATAAGCATTATAATGTTTGGAATTCACATTTATAATAATATCAAAATCTCTTATAGCCTCATCGTACTTCAATGCCCTGTATTTAGTGTACCCTCTCTCATAATAAACATCAAAATTACCGGGATACATTCTTATAACTTTATCATATATTTCTAAAGCTTCTTCATATTTATCCATATTAGATAAACAAAAAGCTATATTATAATAGGCATTAACCTTATTACGATTTATCTCTAACACTTTATTATAATACTCTATAGCTTTATCATATATAGTCTGTCTTGAATATATAAGTCCTATATTAATATAAATCTCTGCTTCATCATAGCCTAATTCTAATGCTTTATTAAAATCTTCCAAAGAATTTTTATAATCTTCTAAACTCATTTCAGCAAGAGCTATATTATAATAAGCCAAACTATAATCAGGATTTATTTCTAATGCTTTTTTATAATAATCAATGGCTTCTCTATAGTTTCCTAAATTATGTTTAATAAGTCCTAAATTAATATAGGCAGATGCATACTGAGGATTTATCTCCAATGCCTTATTATAATATTGAATTGAATTTTCATAATCATACATTTCATAATATGCCAAACCAATATTATAATAAGCACTAGCCATAGAAGTATTTAACTCCAAGGCCTTATTAAAATTTTTAATAGCTTCTTCATAATCTTTTTTATAATGATATACTAATCCAATACTATTATATATTTCAGCATTACTAGTATCTATATCCACAGCCTTGTTTAAATATGATAAAGCTTCATCATATAATTCTAATTCTATTTTTATTAAAGCAATTTCATTATAAACACTAACATCAGTATTATCTATTTCTAGTATTTTATTTAAACAAGATAAAGCTCCGTCATAATCTCTTAAAGCTCTTTTAATTAAAAACATTTTAAAATAAGTATCTGCACTATTAGGATAAATTTGAAGTGCTTTTTCTAAATATTCCAAAGCCTCATTATTTAAATCTAATTTATGCAAAGCAAAAGCAATATCGTAATATGCATCAATAAAGTTAGGATTTATTTCTAATACTTTTTTTAAATATTCTAAAGATTCTTCCATATATCCGGCATCAATTTTTATATTTCCTATTCTATCATAAATATAAATGTCATCAGGATACATTTCTAATAATTTATTCAAATATTCATTAGCTTCATTCTCTAAACCTAAATCTAATTTTATAGAATAAATTTTTAAATATGTTTCAATATTACTAGGATCTATTTCTAAAGCCTTATTCAAATATGATAAAGCTTCATCATCTAATCCTACAGAATGTTTTATCAAAGCAATATTATGATAGGCATTAATTAAATTAGGATCTATCTCTATGGCCTTCTCATAATATTTTAAAGCTTCGTCAAATTCATTTAAATTGTATTTACATAAACCAATATAGTTATACGCAAAACCTGCTGCAATATTTTTATCTAATTCTATAACTTTATTAAAATCATTTATGGCTTCTTCAAATTGAGATGAATAAAACTTACATAATCCTCTATTATTATAAGAATTAATATTATCAGGAAAATCTGCTATTACTTCATCATAAATATTTATAGCTTCTTTATATTTTTTCATATAAAGATAACATAATCCTATATTAACATGTGAATCAATATCTTTATTATTTATTTTCAAAACTCTGTTAAAATCTTCAATAGCTTCTTCATATAAACCTGAATTTAATTTTGCAAAACCTCTGTCATAATATACAGCTTCACCATCATCACCCAATTCAATGGCTCTTTCAAAATCTTTTATAGCTTCTTTATAATTACCCAAATTTAATTTTGATAATCCTCTATTATGATAAAGATCATAAGAATCTCCATTATAAAATATAACCTTATCAATATATTCAATGGACTTTTCATATTCTCTATTTTCAAATGCTTCTTTAGCTTTATCCAGCAATTCCTTAATATTGTCATTCATAATACAATTCCTCTTAAATAACCTATTTTTATTTCAATAAAGCTGAAAATAAATCTTATAATTTTATTTCAAGCCATGTTCTTTTTTAAGATTTGCAATATTGCTCTTTGCATATTCATTATTAGGATCTAATTCTAAAGCTTTTTTATAATCTTTCAAAGCTTCTTTATATAGTCCAGCATTTTTCTTAACCCATCCTCTATCATTATATAAATAAGCCGTATTTGGTTCTAATTCTATAGCTTTATCATAATCTTTTATAGATTCCTTATATAAACCCAGCTCTCTTTTTGCATTTGCTCTGTTATAATAAGCATCTACATAATTATGATCCAATTTTATAATTTTGTCATAATCTTTTATAGCTTCTTCATATAATTCTAAATCATATTTAGCATTTCCTCTATTCATATAAGCATTTATATCATTGGTTTCCATTTTATAGCATTATCATAATCTTCTATAGCTTCTTTAAATAGACCTAACTCTTTTTTTGAATTTCCTCTATTATAATAAGCATCTGAATAATTTGGGTTAATTTCTATAGCTTTGTTATAATCTTCAATAGCTTCTTTATAAAGTCCCAAATCATTTTTAGAATTGCCTCTGTTGCTATAAGCACAATAATTATTAGGCTCCAACTCTAAAATCTTATTAAAATCTTTCATAGCCTCATCAAAAAGCTGTAAATAATTTTTGGAAACTCTTCTATTATTATATGCATCTATATTTTTATTGTCTAACTCTATAACCTTGTTATAATCTTCAATAGCTTCCTTGTGTAAGCCAGCATTATTTTTAGCAAACCCTCTATTATAATAAGCATCTTTATAATTTTTACTTAATTCTATAGCTTTGTCATAATCCTTTATAGCTTTCTTAAAAAATCCTAAATTACTTCTAGAAAGTCCCCTATTATAATAAGCTAATGCATAATAATCAATCAAGTCTATAGCTTTACTGTATTTATCTATAGCATATTGATATGATCCCATATTGTTTAAAGCAACTCCATTAGTGTTACAATCGAAATATTCATCTAAAGTATGTAAATCATTAATATCAATTTCATCATTTTCATCATTAAACATAGTTTTATCATAATGAAAATACTCAATAAACCTGTTATAAGTATAAAGTTCATCAGGCTCTTTTATATAAAATGTTTCAAGTATTCTGTTTAATTCATCATTAAATTTTTCTGCCTTGCTGTTAAAATCATCAAAATCAGAATAATTGAATGCATCAATGCTATTTAAAAAATTATTTGCCTCATATAGAATTTTTTCTGCTTCTTCTTTAAAATCATCTTTTAAATCTGGAATTTCTCTTTCTTCAAAAGCTTTTAATGATATTTTGCATTTTTCTATATGTTTACTAAGAAGATAATTAGATATTTTTGCCATTTTTAAATCCTATCATAGTTTATTAATTTTACATAAATTATTATATCATAATACAAAAATAATTTAACACCATATAAAATTATTATTAATTGAATATGCTAAAAATTTTCAACTTTGTTAATTATCAAACACCTACTATACGCGTGACTGATTACTTATTATTGTACAAAAATTAATAATTTATTTTACAGATAAAACATATTTAACCAATATTAGATAATATTTGATATTATAAAAAATTATAATCTACATTTACAAAATATAAAAATTGACAAAATATAGTTGTTTAGGTATGATATTAATTATTGATTAATTATAGGATTTGAATATGGCTACAATGACTAATTATTTTTTCTGAAGACATATAAAAGAATGTAAAAAAAATTAAAAGATTTTGATAAACCTAAAACATTAAGAAATGAAGCCAAAAAATTGCACAGGAGCCATACATATTGCATTTAAGTATTCCTTATCTTTTTGAAGTATAACATAGGTGTATCATAATTTAAAGCTGAATGTATTCGTTTGTAATTCCAAAAATTATTATATTTTTTTAATTTTTGATTTGCTTTTTCTAAAGTTAATTCTTGTGTACAATAATCATAAAATTCTTTTTGATCTCGGTTATGTGTACTTATTACTACACTCCATCGCTGGCAATACCAAGGACTAGCGACTGGAGTATAAACTCTTTTGATATGTTTATCCTTACAAAACTTATCTAGCGGATGTTCTGTTTCAAATAAATGTTTTCTGTAAGTAAATTCTGTAACATTATATGTTTGAATGCAATGAACTCTAAAAGGAAAATATTCTATCATTCTTTTGATAAAATCTACTGTATTATCTGGTGTTTTTTCATTATATAAATATCTAAAAGTTATTCTTGCACGAAGTGTGCCTTGGCAAGCTAAATCAACAGTTGTTAGCTGATAATAGCGTATTTCACCAAAAAAAGCATATTTAGTATCAATTTGAACCTTTTCACCTACTTCTTTGATATAAACAGCATGCTTTCCTCTGTGTTTTTTTATTTTCTTATTTTTCTTGTTATACAAATTATGTTCTTTTAAGATTGTTTCAATAGCTGTAGTACCTATTTTTATATTTTCTTTTTCTAAGAATTTCTTTATTTTTATTTTACCATATTTATATTTCTTACGTATTTGAATAACTTTATTAATAATCTTTTTATTTTTAACTTTATTAATAATTAATACTATCTTTTTTTCTGTTGTGCATTATACTGTTTCATAGGTATTCCTTTTGTTTATTTGTAGTAATTTAAATTATAAGGAATAATTCTTTTTTAAACTAAAAGTGTGCAATATCTATGGCTCTTAAACAAGTTAAATATTTTATAAATATTGACAAATTATTATTTTTATTTATAATAAAATATAAATAAATTTATGGAGTTTTAATTATGATGGAGGTTGTTTTATTTTTTATAGGGGTTTTAGTAGTATTTATATTAATATCAATAATAACAAATAAATTATTTTCATTTATGAGAATAAGATTATTTGTTGGTTTTTTGTCATTATATTATAATTTTTATGTTATATCTAAATATGATCATTTTTTCTATATAGTAGTACTTGCTATATTACAAATAAGTTTAATTACAAGAGCAATACAATATTTTACTAAAAAAACTCTTGTAAGATTAGAGGGTGCAGAATATTCAAATGGAAGATATTATAAAAGATTATATTTTACAAATTTACTTTTATTTTTCTTGTTTTTTAATTATGAAGCAGCACAATCAAATGAAATATTAGATACAATATTTATGAAAATTATAGTTATAATACCATTAATATTTACAGTAAAAGTATCATTTGATATTGCATATTTTGCAAATAATGTAGTAAGAAAACTAGGCAGTATTAATTGTATAAATTATAATCAATTAGCAGCAGAAGTAAATATAGGTTCCCATTCAGATAATGAAGATTTTGGTTTATTTGATATTTTAGATGCAATATTAGAAGATTTTGAAGAAAAAGGAAAAATAAAAAAGATTTATCTATTTGATAAAGATTATTATTTCAAGATAAGTTTCTTTAATAAATGTTCAGATAAAGCAAATGAAATAATTAAATTAGATACAAGAGTAGATAAAGAATTTGCGGTTTCTTCATTAAAAGAGACTTTATCACTACCTAATGAATGTTTATATGATTTTTTTATAGTTGAAAATGACGATATAAATTTATTAGAATTTGATGATGGAGAGTTTTTTGTACATAATATAAATAATGATAAAATAGCAATATGTGCTTCATGCGGAAAGGCAGGATTAATAAGTTCGTTGGAAGATTATAATTTAAATGAAGAATGGTTTTGCTCGATTATATGTGTAAGTACTGAGGATAAATGTTATCAAATAGCATGTCAAAAA
The DNA here is from genome assembly GCA_949300355.1 of uncultured Brachyspira sp. Taxonomy (GTDB): domain Bacteria; phylum Spirochaetota; class Brachyspiria; order Brachyspirales; family Brachyspiraceae; genus Brachyspira. Next base: position 3,923 of record CASGDY010000134.1, on the reverse strand, counting down.
GATTTTCCTAATGATTATACAGAGCCTGATATTGTAATAGATTCAGATGGAAATAGATTGATATTTAATGAAAATTCTAATTTTAATAAAATGAAAACTGAAGTTTTAATTGATAAGATTAATCCTAATAATAATGCAGTGTTGGAACAGGATAATATTTTTGGAGAGCTGGAAAAATATATTCCTATAAAAAATAAAATATATAAAAATGTAGAAGAAACTATTAATAGTATGTTTATAAAAGATGAAGAAACAGGAAAAGAACAATATAAATATTATGATGATGACGGCAAGGCTATGAGTTTTGAAGTACCAAAGGACTTTTATGAAGCTGCTATAGAAAAAATGAAAGAGAAAATATCGAATGGGTGTATAAATAATATTGATAACCCAGAAGAAGCAAAAAATATTATAGTAAAAAGCCATTTGACTAGAAATCAAATTATAAATACAGTTAAATTTGGAAATATAGAAAGTGTATTATACAATAATGATAAACAAGAAGTTTTATCAGTTTCTTCAGCTGGTACATATTTTGCTATTAATACAGCTATAACATATTGGAGAACTAATGATATTGACTTATCAATAAAATCATCAGCAATAATTGGAATAAATGAATATGGCAGAAATGCTAATATGCCTACATCTTTATTAAGTGATGAAAATGAAGATAAAATAGAAACCTTTATAAATAAAACTGTAAATTCTCAATTACAATCAGAAGCATTAACTAAAAATACTACAAAATTGGCTTTGAAAGGATTAGAAAAATTAACAACTCAAACTAGAACATCTTTAGCAGGACATAAATTGATACTAAAGAAATCAATATTATCTAATCCAGTTGTTACTGCTTCAATAACAGTTGCTGTAACTTCTACTGTATCTCTTATGAAGATGTCTAGGGGAAGAATATCTAAAATGCAGTGTACCAAAAATATAATAAAAACAGCAGGAAATGCCACAGGTGCACTTATAGGAGGAGCTATAGGATCTGTTCTAGGTCCCGGGGGAACTTTTGTAGGCGGTATAGTTGGTGGAATTGTAGCTGATAAAGTTGTTGGTAAAACGGTGGACAGTTTCATTGAAGATGATAGTGTAAAAATTATGGGAATGGTTAATAAACATTTAGAATATTTAGCTATGAATTTTTTATTGTCTGATGATGAAATGCAGGAATTAACATCTATAGTTGATAATCAAATAAGCAGTGATCAGGAATTTTTAGAAGATGTATTTGAAAATACTAATAAAAGGGCGGTTATAAATTATAAGTTAAAGCCTATAGTTGTTAATATAATAAAAAATAGAGAAAAAATACCTTATGAAGTATTAAAAATAGATAATATTGTAGAAGCAATATCATAATATTAATTTAATAAAAATTTTGTAGTACTTTACTTTCATAGCGATACTGTGAAATAATAAGAATTATATTTTCAAAATAAAAAATAATAAATGGGGGCTATGTAATAAAAATTTTAAAATTTAATTACATTTGCCCGCCCTTTATATTTATTAATATATTCAGTATTTTTAATTTTTTATTTCTTTAAAGCTTACTTTGATAATTTTAAAACCCACCCAAGCGTTATTTAAATTTATAATGTTTACACCGCACGATGAATGCATTTTTCATATAAGATTATTGAATAATATAATTTACATTAAATAAGAAATCTATTTACCGTGCGTTTAATTTTAGAAAATGGAATTCAATATAAAAAATTTGGTTTATAATATGATGATAAGTTTAATTAAATAATAGGTGTTAAAAATATAAATGGCTAATCATATAGGAACAGATCTCACAGAAGCAAAAGTTGTTTCCACATTATTAAAACTGCTTATACCGATACTGATGTCTAATATGCTTAATGTTGTATATAATATAGTAGATAGTATTTGGATAGGTAATATTATAGGACCTCTTGGACTTTCAGCAGTTGCTGTAAGTTTTCCAATAATGCTTATAATGGGCTCTTTTGCTTTTGGGGTTAATATGGCTAACGGAGTTATAGTTTCCCAATATTACGGAGCTAAAGATTATGACACTGTAAGCCATGTTATAAAAGTATCTACCACTTTGGGAGTTATAATATTATTTACTGTTGGGGCTTTAATGCTCATATTTTCAAGAAATATATTAGTAATGATGAAAACTCCTGAAAATGCTATGGATATGGCATTAATATATTTAAGAATATCTATCTTGGGTATGCCTTTTGCGTATACTTACTTTTTTATTTCTTCTATATTAAGAGCTGTAGGCGATACTGTAAGACCATTAATATTTTTGATTGTATCATCTATAATTAACATAATATTGGACCCTATACTTATAAAAGGTTTTTGGATAATACCAGCTATGGGACTTCAAGGTGCAGCTATTGCTACAGTAATTTCTCAATTTACCTCTGTATTTATAAGCATAACATATTTAAGAATGAAAAATAGTTTTATAAGAATTAATCCTTTTATATTTACATTCGATTTGAATATGACTAAGAAAATACTGAAATTAGGAATACCTATTTCATTCAATCAATTTATAGTGGCTTTCGGCTGGTTAGTAATTACAAGACTTATAAGCAGTTTCGGAGAGGCAGCAAGTGCAACTGTTGCTATTGTTAATAGAGTAGAGTCTCTTTTTATAATGCCTATGGGGGCTTTAGGAAATGCTGTTATGACAATGTCGGCACAGAATATTGGAGCTAAAAAATTGGAGAGAGTAAAAGAAATTCTAAAAAGCGGAATCGTTATAGGGATTATAATTTCTTCTATTATGAGTATATTTTCAATAACTAATCCTTATTTACTTATAAGAATGTTTACGAAAGATACTCAGGTTTTTGAATATGCAAGAAGCTATATCTATACTATAATGCCTATATTTATTTTTTATTCTGTGATGTTTGTATGTAATGGAGTTATAAACGGAGCAGGTAAAACTATAGTAATAATGGCTTTCACAACATCTACTACCTTAATTTTAAGAACGATTTTAGCTTATGTATTATCGCCTCATTTTGAACTTATAGGTATATGGCTTTCTATGGGTATATGCTATATAATCAATACTTTCTTTAGTATGTATTATTTAAAATCTAATAAATGGCAGAAGAATTCAAATATTACCTTATAGAATAAATATTATTTATTTTTATGTTATTACAAAGCTTATTATTGTAGTTATGAATTAAATTTTGTATAAAATAAAAGGCTTTACCTGACAAAATCAAGCAAAGCCTTTAATTACAAAAAATATGATTGATTATTATTTTTTATTACAGATGATATCTTGTCCTATAATGCTAGGCATAATTACATTTTTTGAAAAATTAACTAACTATTACAGTATTACCGTCAGAAGCAAACTTAAAAGTACCTATTACTGAATCACTTGCTATGGAAAAACGATAATCAGTGCCAGAACCTGATACATCCATATAAAATCCATCAAAACTTTGTGTTGAGGAATAAGTATTTCCGTTATACTGTTCTATGCCTTTTGTATTTGTTTTGTCTTTATTAGAACAGCTTATTGATAATATGCCTAATAAAAATAGGCTTAAAAAGATTGTTAAGAATTTTTTTATTTATAGTAAAAACTCCTTTTTTAAATTTTTATTCTAAACATTTTCATGTTTATTTACTTATGAAATATATTTCCATTAAATATGTAAATGTGTATAAATTATAATTTCCTACATATTAAATTTATTACATAGTATTTTAAATACAATACAATTTTATATCTTTTTATTTCTAATAGTTGGTAATTACAGAATATTTTCATCGTATAAAAGGTATTTTATAGTTAGCAAAAACATGTTATGCATGGTGAGTAATATAAAAAACGTAAATATATTTTAATTAAAAAATAAAATATAATTTTCATGTTAAATAATTCTTTAATA
>CASGDY010000133.1 GCA_949300355.1 uncultured Brachyspira sp. | reverse complement strand
AAAAATAATTATGTAAATAAAAAAGAATATCTCTATATAGTACAGTCATCTTTAGAGCCTGCCAAATGTAAAATAGGCATCACCGACAATCTTGAAAGAAGATTAAAAGAATATAATTCAATAACAGGCAAATCCAAAGACAATATTTATGCTTATATTTTTACATGCGAAGTAAAAAATATGCGTAAGATAGAAACTGATATAAAAAATAATTTTCCTCATTTAAGAGAGCAGAAAAGCAAAGAGATTTATTTTTATAATTCTGCTTTATTTGATATGTATGTAGATTTTATAAAGTCGCATAATCTATTTGTAAAAGAAATATTTATAAAGCCTGAAGAAAAAAAGACTGCTGTAAAAATAGTGAAAAAAACTACTCCTACGCTTGAAGAGAGAGGATTAACAAGAATAGATATAATGAATAAAGCTAAAAGGGTAAAGAATGATGAGTTTTATACTAGATATGAGGATGTAGAAAAAGAAATAGAAATGTATGATATAAAAATATGGAAAAATAAATGTGTATTCTGCAACTGCGATGATGCCGTAGGCGAAAGCAGAACAGAAAAAGATACATCGGCTTTTGCTTTATATTTTATAAAAAACTTTATAAGATTAAAATTAAAAAAGCTTATATGTACTCATTATAGCGGTCAAGCAGATTTATTTAATGCAGGAGCTAAAGGATATATTTTTACCAAAGACGGCGTTAATGAAATGATAGACACACCAAAAAATTATACAGGCTCTTTTGATGATGATTTATCATTAAAGATATTGAAAGAAGAAGCGGATATAGTATGCACAAATCCGCCTTTTTCAAGGGCTATAGACTATTGGAATATAATTATAGGGAGCGGTAAAAAGTTTTTAATCATTTCAAATATTGTCAATGTACTAAAAACAGTATATCTGCCTTATTTTATTAATAAAAAAGTTTGGGCTGGATATAACAGTGTAGATTGGTATTTAAATCCGAAAAGAGAAAAAACAAGAGCGGCAGGGCATTGGTATACAAATATAGAAATAAAAAACAGACCTAAATATAAAAACTTAAAAATAGTTCCGCTTGAAGAAATACATGAAAAATATAAAAAATATGATGATAACGGAATATTAATAGTTGATAATAATTTTATACCTGCAGATTATAATAATCCTTTCGGAGTATCGCCTCGTCCGATATTAAACGGAATATTAGAATTAGGTTATAAAATAGTAAATGAGAAGCAATATGATCCGCCTATAAATAAAAAGATAACATTTTCAAGAGTGCTTATACAGAAAGAAGAATAATTTTAAAAATATTAAATTAATAAAAAATAGCTGCGGCAATAATCTTTATTATCGCACCTATAATAAATTATGTATTTAATTCTTTTAATACAGCATATCTAATATATTGAGATACACTGATATTATTTTTCTCTGCTTTTTCTTTTATTAGAATCTGTTCTTTTTCACTAACCCGTATATATAATTTAATGTCAAGTCTATCTCCTGTTATTCTTTTTCTGCCGGCACCTTCACGGGCACCGCCTGTGTTTGCTCTGGCACCGCCCCAACTATTTTTTTTATTATCCATTATTATGACCTCTTTTTAATAAAAGAACTAATACTACTATATTGAGTGATAATGATACTACAGATAATACAGCATTTATAGTTGTTAACATATTGACAACTCCTTTATATTTGTATATAATATTAACTATGGAAGTCAGGAGCCAAGTCTGGCAGCTTAGCTCCCTTTCGCTAACTAATAAAAATTATTTGTTAATTTTTATTAGTTTAACCGCAATTACGATAAGAGTCACAATATCAATAATTGCAGCTATGAAAGTTAAGACTCGCCATAGGCGGACAGAGTCCCATAATTACCTCCTTCATCTCTTTAGGATTAATTATATTATATCACACTTGATGATTTTGTCAATACTTTTTCTACAAAATAAATAATATTTAATCAAAGGTTTAATATAGATTAATTTATCTTTTAGAATTAAATGATTTTATTAATTTTTCAAGTTCATTTTTTATTTGTCTAATATCATTATCATTTCTTACTGTAGCATTAATATTAATTGTATAGGTTCCGCCTCCTGCGGCAGAAGAAGCTAATCTTTGAGGCTGTTTCATTGCGAATATATAATCCTGCGGATCTGTTTTTATTATTTTCCCTTCTTTAGTTATAACGCCGTCATTAATATCATCTATAGTATCAAGTGTAACATTCATTAAATTACCGTTCTTTTGTCTATGATATAATCCTGCTTTGGTATTCTCGAAACGCCATCCGCTTATTTCAACACCGGGTATTTTTCTTAATAAATCAACTATTGCCGTAACTGCAGTAATAAAACCGATTTTAACACGTTTCCATATATCAGCGAAACTGTCTTTTATTGACTGCCAAGTTTCAGTGATTTTTGTTTTAAAAGTATCTACTGCTAATTCAGCTGATTCTATTACTGTTTTAAATGCTAAAATAGGGCTTAAAAGACCTGCAAAACCAGATATAAGCATTTCCATAGTACCGCCTTCATCACTTTCTTTATCTAAATTACCAAATATTTTAGAAACAGTATTGTAAAAACTACTGAATAATTCTCCTAATGGCTTAAAAATAGGACGTATTAAATTATAAAACCATTTGAAATCATCAATAACTTTTTTTATTACTTTTCCTAAAATATTTACAGCAGAACCAAATATAGATTGAAGCGGAGGCAGTATATTTGTTTTCCAAAACTCTAATAATGTTAATAAATCAGGTTCTATAGTTTTCCATACATCAACTAAACTTTGTCCTATTGCGATTAAATTAGGCTTTAAAGTGTCCCATAAAGAACTCATTCCGTCTAAAAAGCCTTTTGATAACTCTTTAAATACATTTGTCCAACCTTCCGTATCTATGCTAAAGCCTTTGAACATTTGACTAAATAAATCTTTTCCGCTGTCAAATAGATTTATTCCTTTAGATACTAAATTACTTCCAATTTTTCCAATAGAATTAAAAAATCCTGACATCATATCAAGATTTTTTTTAGTAAATACTTTTCCTAACAGCCAAGTAAAACCGTCAGCTAATTGATAAACATAAGGAGTTATTAATTTCAATCCTGTTGTAAGGGCAGGAGCAATCTTACCTCCTATATTTTGAGAAACATCTTTTAATACTGTTGTAAAGCGAATTAAAGCCCTTTCACCTTCCATTAAAGATTTTCCGCTTTTGCCTCCGAACATACCCATACCTTCTTTAAAATATTTCTGTATTTCCTCCGTACCTTCTTTAAGCACAAATTGAAATTGGTCAAAAGGTATTCCTATATTATCTATAATTTCTTTTTTCATATATTTAGGCAAATCGCTGTCTTTCATGCTTTCAAGCACTTCAAATAATGCCTCAGTCGGATTTTTATTTTGTAAGTCTGAAGCATTAAGTCCTAAACTTGCGAAATTACCCCATTTTGAATAATCCTGTAATGAAGTTGTAAGCCCTTCAATAGATGATATTAAAGTATCTTCGCCAAGTCCTGTCATTTTTCCTGCGAAGTTTAAAGCATTAGATTCTCCAAAAGTAAGTCCTGTATTTTTAGCCCTTGTATTAGTTGCTAAAGTTCCATTCATTGAGGCAATTCCTGCTGTTATACCTGTCCCAGCTAATCCTATTGCTCCTAAAGCTCCCCATTTAATTTTGCTTGAAACTAATCTAATAAGATTTAATTTTTGTAAACTTCCCCCTAAAAGTTTATTTTGTTCTTTTAGTCCTTTGTTTTGCTGCTGTATAGAATTATTAAAAGAGCTGCTGCTTTTCTGTACCTGACTATTACCGCCGCTTTGTCCTTTACTGCTGTTTCCGCCTAAAGAAGCTAGATTATTTTTTATTTGCAGCGACATTTGTAACGCTTTTTGTAACTGTGATAAATCTATACCTATTGAATAAACTTCACTGCTCATTTAAAAATCCTTTAACTAAAATAATTAAGTCCTTCATTACTGCTTTCGCCATTGTAATTAATTTCCATACTTTGATAATATTCGCCTGTGTCAATAAGTCCGACTGTACCTGTTTTTTTGGCTCTTATAGTCATTATTCCATGTTCGCCTCTTTCCATAAAGTCAAGCCATAATCCTTTTATATGATTTGCTATAACTATATTTGAATTATCGCTTTCTTCAGGATGTAAAAGAGCATAGCTTTTTTCTTTAGCAATAAAAAAAGAAATATCATCTTTGTACGATTCTAAGAACTTAGAAACAACCTGATATTTCTCTTCAAGCTCAACAGCTATTTCATAAACTGTTTTTTCATTATCTTTTTCGTTATAATAATTTGAAGCATTGTTGTGAATAGAATCTTTTTCTAAAAATGATAATACTGTTTGAGTGTTTATCATATTATTATTCCGGTCATTTGTTCAAAATACATTTCAGCCTGAACTCCGTACGGCGTACTCATCAAATAAGAAGTCTCTAAATCGCCTTCCGTTACGCTTTTAGGCAAACTAGATGAGGCAGAAGAACCGCCTGACGAAGAAGAAGTAATTATTCCTGCCGTACTGTCATAAACACCGTATTGAACATAAAGCTTTTGTAAAGCTTCAGTCGGCTCATTCCAAATATCCCCATTCTCATCTTTTTTTATCTCAAAAGCGGAACTAACTATTGAAATATGTAATGCATAATTAAAAACTAAATTATTATAATTATAATCGCGTATATATCGCTTTAAAGAGGCACATCTATTCAATGCCTCCTCATAAGCTAAAGTTGTTTGTTGGTATGTGTACTCACTAATTCCGTAAGTTGTTGGAATAGTACCTTCTGGAGTTTCAATTAAAGGATCTTTCTCTTTTAAAGTAGGCTCTTTTATTAAAGCCCACTTCAAAAAAGAATCATAATCTAAAGTGAAAATCATTTTATTTTTTACCTTGTGACTTATCTAGCTTTTCAACTTCTGTTTTGATGTATAAATCTTCATCTAAATTATCTATTTTAGACTGATCAGCCTTAACTTTATCAGTATATTTTTTTTCTATATTCTTATTCTGTTTCTCTAAAGAATGTCCGCTTGCTTTATCTACTTTTATAATTGACTCTTTCCCTGATATATAGTCTTCATGTATTTTAGCCCATTTGTTGTATTCTTCTTCGCTGTTAAACTCTAATTTATGATTTAAAGCATAAGCAGGAATATGAAAATCTTTTATATAAGTATTGCCTTTACTGTCCTTCAAATTAAGAGGAAGATTATAGTTTTTACCTGTTACATTGCTTATTTCTACAGTATGGCTCATTTAATTTCTCCTTTTTTAGTAAGTATATTCTATAGATCTTATAGCATCGGCTCTTACTGAATAAGCAGGGGTATAGATAGATGTAAATACTGTTTTTCTCACCTCATCTATTTCAGGATTTGGATACTCCTGAAACTCCAAAGCATCATCCATAAATGTATTAACATAATCATCTTGTCCTACATTATTAAAATAAGCTGTAGAGCCCATTTCTTCCTCTTTTACTTCAATCCCCGGTGCTATAATAAGCATAACATCTTTACTTCCTGAACCTTTACCTTTCATATAAGAACAAGGAACTAATTTTACATTAATACCGTTCATGTCATAAACAATATTTTCAAACACTTTAGCTATAGAAGAAGTTCCTGCCCCTTTTTCTTGATAATTTGTTAAAGGAACTATTTTACTTCTTAAATAGTTTATAGCATCAATAGGAGCTACTATTGTGATTGGTTTTAACATATTGTAAGACAAATCAGAAATCTTTCTAATTTGTGCTACTAAAAAATCTAAAAGTTCGCCCGGTATATAAGTTGTAAGTTTGGTATTGCTTGCACTGTCAGCAGGAAGTGCGGTTGTTTCAGAAGAAGCATTGAATAATCCTTGTTTTTCAGTTGCATCAGCACCAAAAAAAACAATATGTGCCCTTCTCATTCCCATAGATTGTATAGATATGGCACGTTTAAATTCTTGCTCACTTATACCCAAATCTAATTTTTCAAAATGTGCCTCACTATCAGCATCTACAGTATAAGAAGTTTGAACTTTATAGTAAGGAATTGCCATTTGTTTTAATGTACCATCATTTGCTGGTATATCTCTTCTCCAAATTGATGAGTTACCTACTACTGTATTCGCACTAATTTCATCAGCCATCATATGATATAATACATCAACACCTCTGCTCCCCCAATTAGTTCTTTTACCTATTGCCGCATTATAATCTATACTTTCGTATAATTTTTTTACTATTCCTTTCGCAACAGCATGAGGAAATATTCTTTCAAAATTCATAGGCATATTTTTTATCTCCTTTTTTTATAGTTTCACCAAAACACAAGAAACATCTTCCCATTCTACATTTGTTTGGTTTAGCTTTCTTCTTTTTCCGCTGACTACTGATGAGAGTAATTTTACCCCTTTTAAAGCTATCATAGAAGCACTTGTTTTAGTAATCTTATTATTTGTGAAATCCCAATATAAATCTGTAGATAAAGGAACTTTTATTAAATTATCATCGCAAGGCAGAAATATTTCTATTCCGCTTCCGATTTTTGCTATAGGCACAGTTCCGTGCGGTAAAGGAAGTCCAGCATTTCCAGAATTATCTACTATGTTGCTTGGACTTTCAAGTACAAAACCATCTATCACATCACTATCCGCAGCTGCTGCTTTTGCTATAACAAATGTTTTAGGATTAAATCCTAAAATACCATCTTTCCCATTTGGGGTAGTATTATCATTGTTTATAATAACTGCTGTACAAGGAAGTAATGTATTAGGAGCTAATTCTCCTATTTTCGCTTGTAAAGTATCTGCCGCAGGATTATATTGATTTTGAACAAAACCGCATAAAGCGTTACCTGTTGCGGCAGAAAATGCCTTACCTTTTGGTATTCCTGAATTACCAGCGTATATATTATCTGACATTTCTCTCCTCCTTTTTTATTAAAATACATTTTTAAATCTTTTTATTTTTCCATCATTGAAAACACAAATAGGTCCTCTATTTGTGTTTTCCAGTTCCTGCTTTTCTTTTTTATTTAGAGTATCTCCAATACTTTTCATAGCATCAACTGCTATAGCAAAATTACCTTTATCAATTTTTTGATTTTTACCTTCTAAAAGATGTTTATACTTGTCAGCAACTAAGCCTATATTCTGTTTTAAGAATCTGCTTATATAAGAGATTTTAGTATCAAACTCTCTTGGCTTTACATACTTTACGCCTTCCTCTTTGAACTTAGAAGCTAAATTGTAGGCAGCATCAACTATCATCTTTTTTTCTTCTTCTTCCTCAATAGTTTCGTCCTCATCTGCCGCTATTTCTTTTTTTGAAAGCTCCTCATTCATATCAGTTTCTTCTTTACCTTCATCTTTTTTAGCAAGCTGAGCGATAAGCATATCTAGTTTTGAGGCAATATCATCTAATGTAACGCCTTGATTTTGTTCAGCAGCCATTGCTTCAGAACTTCCTTCTTCTCCGTCCTCTTTTACACTTTCATTCTTTGCTGAAAGCATAGAAATAAGCTGGTCTAACTTTGATTCTATAGAAGCTATCTTTTGAGTTTCCTCATTTTCAACTTCTTCCATACTCTCATCTTTTTTGACCTCTTCTTTAATTTCTTCTTTTTTTTCTTTTAATTCTTCAGGCATTTTATCCTCCTTTTTTGATTGCTCCAAAAATCTCGCAGAAATATCCTGATGATTAAAATCATCAGGCACTCGATTTTTCTCGTCCATTTTATTATTTATATTTTCATTAGAATTAGGCACTATTCTTTTTAGACTATCTATTTGAATAGCTTTTTCGCTGTAGTTATCCCAATAACCGTCAACTACTAAAGCTAAATGATCTATATATTCAAACTTTTCTTGTACTATTTCGCTTCCATTTTCAATATTGCTTGTTTTTATGGCAGGAGAAGTGGATTTTAA
>CASGDY010000132.1 GCA_949300355.1 uncultured Brachyspira sp. | reverse complement strand
CTCTACTATTTTGTTAGCTTTATTAATCTTTTCATATACTTGATTCACTAACTCTGTAATATCTTTAGCTGAATCCTGACTGCTCTGTGCTAAACTTCTTACTTCGCTAGCAACTACAGCAAAACCTTTTCCCTGATCTCCTGCTCTTGCCGCTTCAACTGCTGCATTCAAAGCAAGTATATTAGTTTGAAATGCTATTCCTTCAATAACTTTAATAATATTTTTTATTTTTTCACTGTCGGCATTAACTTCACTTATACTTCTTACAGTTTCTTCCACTACTGATGCTGCATTTTCTATGGCTATCTTACAATCATTCATCATCTCATTTCCTTTAACAGAATTATTAATAGATATAGTAATTGCTGCAGCTATCTCTTCCATAAAAGAACCTGTTTCTTCAAGGTTTCCTGCTGTACTTTCTGCTTTTTCTGCTAAGTCTTTATTTCCCACTGCAAGACTATTAGCAGCTTGTGCCATTCTATTGGCTTCATTTAGAGATGTTTATATTATCTCTATAAGTTTATATTTCATATTATGGAAAGAGCGGGATAATTCTCCAATTTCATCTTTTCTATTTACTTTTCTGCCATGCATAACAAGTCTGCCCTCTTCTATCTCTTTTGCTTCCTCAACTACTATACTAAGAGGTTTTGTAATCCTTCTTGCATACATAAACATGAATATAACTAAAACAATTATAGAAGCAGCAGCAACTAAAATGCTTATAAACACTGTAGTTCTTATCTGTTCAAATATTTCATCTTCATTCATAGCATAGGTTACTATCCAAGGCTGAACTGTCATTTTTTTATAGTATCCCATTCTAACTATGTTTCCATTTTTATAGCTATATGGGCCTTCATCAGAAGTATTATTAAATATATTTTTATATTCTGTAGGAGCAGGCTTATTAATATTAGCAGGTTCCATATCCATAGTAACTATAAAATTCTCATTAACGGCAACTATTCTTCCTGTTCTTCCCAATTTAACTTTTGAAAAATAATGATCATGTATAACAGAACCTTTAACAGTTGTTACCAAATAACCTATAGTATTATTTGTAAAGTCCGTAATTATAGAACCTACACCTAATGTTATTTCTCCTGAAACAGGTGATTCTCTAGGGCTTCCAAATGCAACTTTTTCTCCTGATGAAAGTTTACTCCATAAATGAGGTCTTATATCAGCCATATTTCTATTTTTTAAAGCTTCTGATGTAGTAAGTAAAACATTTCCATTTATATCTGTTAAATAAATACTTTCTACATAGCTATTTTTTTCTATAAAATTAGACATATCTCTTCCGCTATATACGCTATAAACTTCATCTCTAAAAATCATATAGTTTCTAATATTAGCATCACTTGCATAAGAATTAGCAAGCATCATTTGTGATTCTGTTACAGCATCCAATAAATAAGCATATCCCTCTACCGTATTTCTAAATCCAACATTTATTGATTCTGTAATACCTTTACTTGAGAAAAATAATGAAATTACTAAGAGTATAATTATTATTATGCTGCTTATAAAACTAATAGACAAAGGCAATTTAAATGCTAAACTATTCAACTTCTTCATAATAAAACAATCCTCTTAATATTATTAATAGTAATAAGATAATACTTCTTATAATATAGTAAAAATTATTAACATTATCAAATTATATTACAATAATTAAAGTTTTATATATGAAATGTAAAATATTATAGTAAGTATTATATAAAAAATTACTTACAGTATGATAATATTAAAATAACACTTATATATTTCAAATTTCAAAATTAATTTTTAAATTTGAAATACGAAATATTTTCCGCTATATGTTCTGTCTTACTTAATATTTCTTTGCTGGAAACAGCGCTATCATTTGCAAGAGAACTATTTCTTTGAGTAATATCGCTTATAGAGGAAACACTTATATTAATCTGTTCTATATTATCTTTTTCTTGTTCTGCAGCATTTGAAATATTTACTAATGAATTAGAGACATCTGTTACTAAATTATTTATTTCATTTAATAATGATGAAGATTCTGCAACTGTTTCATATCCGGAATTTATTTTTTGAATTGTACTTTCAACTATAGCTGTTATATCATCTGCTGCTTTAGAAGAAGTTTGTGCTAAATTCCTTACCTCACTTGCTACAACCGCAAAACCTTTACCTTGTTCTCCAGCTCTAGCTGCTTCTACTGCTGCATTAAGAGCTAAAATATTAGTCTGGAATGCTATTGATTGTATCATTTTAATAATTTCAGAAATTTGCTTACTTGCCTCTGATATTTCCGCCATATTTGATGAAGTTTTAGCCACCATTTCTACACCTCTAATACTGCATTCCAATGCTTTCTTACTTACTTCTTTAGCTTTATTAGTATTATTATAAGTATCAGCAATAGAAGATGAAAGAAATTGTATAGCACTTGCTAATTCATTAATTGATGATGACTGATCAATAGTCTTATTTGATAAATCATTATTTCCTAAAGATATTTTTTCCATCTCACTATTAATAGAATCTATATCCAATTTTAAATTATAAATTACCGAACTAATATTTTTCTGCATATCATCTATAGAAGATGATAAAGCATAAGCTATATTATGACTAATTTTTATATTATTTTCTTTAATATCAAAATTACCTAAAGCCATATTTTCTATATGACCTATAGCATTATTCAAAATATTTGTTATGGGAATAGTAATAAAAGTTACTAAAACAGTTTCTAATGCAATAAATAAGATGATAAAAAATACAATATAAATTATTAATCTATTTACTTTATCTCTAAGCTTATCTATATTTCCATTTGCAGCAACATACCATGGAAATCCCTCTATTTGCTTAAGCCCATACCATTTTTTTCCTATAATAGAAATAGCTTCTCCATTACTATCCAAACTATTTTTCAAATTCATAAATTCAGGTATATTAAATATAGAATATCTATCATTGAGCAAATATTCTTTATTAATATGCGACATATATCTTCCATCTGATAAAACCATATAAAATTCATAACCGCTTTCATTATTTATTTGATTCATTAATTCATCAACTTTTGATGCCAAAACATCAAGCCCTGCTACACCTTTCAAACTTCCATCTGGATTTCTAATTGCTTTAGAAAGACTTACTACAAGAGATGATGTAAAAACATCTATATAAGGTTCTGTTACAAAAACCGCATTAGTATTTACAGCACCTATATACCAATCTCTAGTAGTTTGATCATAATCTTCAGGAAATGAATCCGGCAATGCTGTGGCAAATATACCGCCTTGATTATATGGAACATCATTACCAAAATATACATCTACAAATTCTTTAGCATGATTTTTCATATTAGAACAAGCTCTATTCATATTATTAAGTGACATATCTACATTAAAAAAATTACACATTATATCTATTCTCAATTTGTATTCTGATATCCATTTAGACATATCTACAGCAATATTATTGACAACATCTGATGTAGTATACAAAAAATTTTCTTTATAACTATTATAATAATAAGTGTAGATGAGTACAGATACAAATATTATAAAAATAGTATATGGAATTAAAAATTTTAAAATTATAGAACGTTTTTTGATCATATGCTTAGCATTATCTTCTAAATTCTTCATAATTTTACCCTCATATAATTTACATATAAATTATAATCAAAAAAAATAGAATAGTCAATAAAATAATTATTATATGCAATAAAAAATAATGAATAAATACTCTAAAATAATAAAGTTATTTACAAATACATCATATAGAAAAATCATATATAATATATAATAAAAATGATTTTTAATTATAATCTTTTCAGTTTAAATATCAAACTAAAGATTATTAAAGTTATTATACAAAACATAATGTATAGACAGACACTATTATGGTATAATATATATAAAGACATTCATAACAATAAAACTTGATGAAATGATATTAATGAACTATAAATTCAGCATAATTTGACTAATTATTTTTTTATTATAGAATACTATAAAATTGGCATCACTTGCATAAGAGTTGGCAAGCAGCATTTGTGCTTCTGTTAAAGCATCTAACAAATATGCATATCCTTCTACTGTATTTCTAAATCCAACATTTATTGATTCAGTAATACCTTTACTTGAGAAAAATAATGAAATTGCTAAAAGTATAATTATTATTATACCACTTATAAAGCTAATAGATAAAGGCAATTTAAATGCTAAACTATTCAATTTCTTCATTACAACATTCCCCTTAATCATTATTAATACTATATAATATCACTTTATAATATAGTAAAAATTATTGACATTGTCAAATTATATTACAATAATTAGATTTTTATATTATAAAATATAAATACTATGTATCACAATAAACGATAATTAATTTTTAAATTTAAAATATGATATGTTTTCTACTATATGCTCTATCCTATTTAAGATTTCTTTGCTTGAAACAGCACTGTCACTTACCAAAGAACTGTTTCTTTGCATAATATTGTTTATATAGAAGAAACACTTATATTATCTGTTCTATATTATCCTTTTCCTGTTCCTATACATTTGATATATTCACTAATGAATAAGAAACACTTGTTGCTAAATTATTTATTTCATTTAATAATGATGAAGATTCAGAAACTGTTTCATATCTGGAATTTATTTTTTGAATTGTACTTTCTACTATAGCTGTTATATCATCTGCTGCTTTTGAAGAAGTTTGTGCTAAATTTCTAACTTCGCTCGTGACAACAGCAAAACCTTTACCTTGATCTCCGGCTCTTACTGCTTCTATTGGGCATTCAAAGCTAAAATATTAGTTTGAAATGATCATTTTTATAATTTCAGAAATTTGCTTACTTGCTAATTGTTTTACTTCTATATATGACTTCTTCATTATTAGTTAAATTATTTTTTTAATTTATTAAATTCAGCTATATCATATAAATACATATACACATTAAAAAAATTACACATTATATCATATCCTAATTTGTATTCTGATATCCATTTAGAATATCTACAGCAATATTATTAATAATATCCGATTGTAGTGTATAAAAAATTTTATTTGTAACTATTATAATAAGTATATATGAGAACGGATACAAATATTATGAAAATAGTAAAGGAATTAAAAAATTTTAATATTATAGAACATTTTCCTATTATATTCTGTTCATTTTCTATATTCTTCATAATTTTATGCTAAATTTGAAACTAGATAGAGTTATAATAATTTTTTATAAAACCTTAAATATCCAATTTATTCAATATTGACAAATAAAGGCTTATAGGGTATAACTTAATTTATTATAATTTAGGGTTTTATATATGTTAATATTGGTGTCAATATTTGTTATATTATTTTCTTTTAATCTTTACTCACAAAATATTGATGATAAGCCTATGAAAATAAATAATAATTACTTCACTGATGACGGTAACTTAAAAAATAACAAATACTTATTTGTTTATGGTATTAGAAAAATTAGATTAACAGATAAATCATATAATGAAACAAAATATATAACTTATGGAGATTATAATCTATGAAAAAAATTATATTAATATTTTTAGCAATATTTTCTTTTAATCTTTATTCACAAAATATTGATGATAAGCCTATGAAAATAAATAAAAATTATTTCACAGATGATGGTAATTTGAAAAACAATAGAAACTTATCCGTTTATGCTATTAGAAAAATCAGATTTACAGATAAATCATCTTATGAAATGATAATATTAAAAAATAATTATTGGTATTATTACAGTCTATTTCAAATAGAACAAAACAATAAATACAATTATATAGGAACTATTGCTTTTAAAAGCTTTAATCAAACAGAAGGACTTGTTGGAAATATAGTTTATAAAGATAATTTTTTCACTGTAGAACATACTGTTATGTCTAATCTAAAAATGTATATAACATTCAAATATAATGATGATAAAAAAATATATTTAGATAAAGCTAGTATGATTGTAGAACTTGCTGATAATAATTCCAGAGTAAATACTAATGAAGCCAAAACAACTACTAAGCAGGTTAATGGCAATGTAGTACCTAATAAGATTTTATATGAAGATGTTACAATGGATATGATATCAAAATTATTGAGTCTTGATTTATAATTATATTTTTGAAATCATTAATTATTAAAAGATAGATATATAATAAAAAATACAATATCAAAATCATTAAATATAGAGCTGTAATAGTATGAGAGCATTTTTAGCATTAAACTTAAATCAAGAAATTAAAAATAAATATTCTAATTTATTTAGAATAAATGAAAATATAGCAGAATTAAAAAAAGTATCAAAAGATAAAATGCATATAACATTAGTATTCTTTGATAATATAAAAGAAGAACAAATAGAATTAATAAAAAAAGAAGTGATAAACTCATCACCTACTCCATTTAATATAAACTTTGAAAATATTTCCTACTTCACAAATAAATTCAAAGATATAAATGTAATATTCGTAAAAGCAGTGAGTGAGGAATTAAAAAACTATGTCAAAACTTTAAGAAGCAATTTAGATAATATAAACAATCTTAAATACGGCAAAAAAGATTTTAAATCTCATATCACATTAGCAAGAGTTAAAAAAGTTTATGATAATGAGAAATTAAAAGAAAATATTGAGGAAATAGAATTTACAGCATCATCTTTTATAGCTGATTCTATCACTTTATATTCAAGCGATTTTTATAATTACACAGAAATTTTCACTATCAATTTTTAATTACTATAAAATTATTATATAATTATTCTATTATATAGCTGTCAACTATCTCACCATAATAAGCAATATGATAATCTTTATTAGAGCCGTAAAAACTGCTTTCAACATCTTGAGGATAAAATTGTTTCTTTATATCTTCCGGTATTTCTTTACTATCTTGCATTTGTTTATATATAACCTTACATTCAAGAGTCAAAGGAAGTTCTTTTAATCCGGGAACAGAAACTATATTAGAATCTTCTAAAGTTAAATTAAGTTCTTTTATTTTATCTGTATTAAGTCCGGATTTAGTACCGCATACTTTTATGATATTTCTATCTATATTATCAACAGGAATATTCACTGTAAACTCTGGATTTTCATCTAATAGTTTTCTTGTATATCTATTTTCTCTGATAAAGATTATAAATATATTTTTATTCCACTCTATTCCCAAACAGCCCCAAGAAACGGACATACTATTTACTTTTTCATTAGCTTTAGTTGTTATTAGAACACCTTTTTTAACTTCTTTAACTATATGGCTTGCATAATCTAAAACCTCTATCTTCTTTTTCATTTCAATTAACTCCTTAAAAATTAAAAAAATTGTATAATAAATAATATAAAAAACAATGCATTAAATAAATATTTTTTGAAATTTAATATTATTTACATTTTTGTCAATTAAAGTATAATTAAAAAGATAAACATAATATTTAATAATTATAAAGGCAAATTAATTTATGAATAAAATAAATAGAATATATATAGGCTATCCTCCATTTGAAAGCGACAGAGGAGTAGCATTATTATCACAGAACAGACAATTTCAATGGTTCAAGAGTCCTACATATATTTATCCTGTTGTTCCTGCAACTGCTGCAACTATGATAAAAAATGCAGGATACAATGTGGATTTCATTGATGCTATAGCTAGAAATATGACTACTAAAGAATGGCATCAATATTTAGAAGCAAATACACCAGATTTATTATTCTTTGAAGTGAAGACACCTGTTATATATAAAGCTTGGAAAATAGTTGATGATTTAAAAGAAAAATACCCTAATATGATTGTTGTTATTGCAGGAGACCATGTTACCGCTATGCCTGAAGAAACAATGAATAATTGTAAAGTTGATTATTTACTTACAGGCGGTGATTATGATTTCTTGCTTTTAAATTTAATAGAATATTTAAATGGCAAAGCTCAATTAGAAAAAGGCATATACTATAGA
>CASGDY010000131.1 GCA_949300355.1 uncultured Brachyspira sp. | reverse complement strand
GAAATAAATTATAAAAGTATTTAATACGGCAAAAATAGACAAAAATATTTTTAAATTTTTCATATCATTTCTTATTAAGAATCTAAAAATTTTTTTAACGTCTATTTTATCATTGAAATACAATACAAGAGTTATAGAAAATACTATCAATGAAATTATAAATAGTATTAAAAAACTCCATATTATAATCTCAGCAATCATAGTATAAAAATCATATAAAGCATAAAACTTTTTTATATCATATCTGATAAATGATAAACCTATTATAAAAAGTATAATTAAATTTGCTGATATAAGATTTATTATTAAAGAAATGAATGCATATAAATTCTCAAATGGATTTACCAATATATCATAAGGAAGCTTGTATAAATAAAAAGCCATTAAAAAAATCAATACAAATGATATTAATATAGATTTAACACTGATAGGATTAAGTACAAAAAGAAATAAAAATATAAAAGATGATAAAGGAACTAAAAAAGAAAAAAATATCCTTATATTATAGATAAAACTTTCTACAGTTATCACTTCTAATGATTTTAAATCTGTATTAGAAGTTAATTTAGGAATATTAATATTACATATATAAGTAACGTATACCGCCGATATAAGCAGTATAAAACCAATACCTATAACTATATTAAAATTCCTAATTATATTTTTATAAGTTGGATTATTTATATTATCATTATTCACTATTATTTATCTATACCCAATATTTTCATCATTTCATTTTCTATCTCTAATACATCTCCATACTTATCCTGAATGATCTTCATATACGAACGTTTTTTTTCTAAAAGATCTTCCTGTTTATCTTTATCTAATTTTGCTGATTCTTTATTATATTCATCGTTCATAAGTTTATCTGCTACTCTTAAAGTTTTATCTGATACTATAGCTTTATCAGAATCACTTTCAGCTTTATACATATCAAATCCTGCATCTGTTTTCAAAACTCCGTCAGGAACACCATTGACAACTTTTCCTTTCCAAACTAATCTAGGCTGATATTTATAAGTTTTGTATGTAAACTCATATACATTTACAACACCATTCTCAGCAAATATATCCTGTGCAGTATTAGCTAACGGATCTACAAGAAGTATTTTATTTTTACCGTCTTCTAAATACATTCTTTGAATATTATTAAGTCCCTGCTTGCTGCTTCCATTTATAGATTTTCCTATAGTACTTTCTAAATTTAATTCTAAATTATCTTTTAAAAGTAAAGTATATGAAGCTATGCCGCTCCTTTCACCTGAATGTTTATAAGTACCTCTAACCATTATTTCATCTTTTCCGTCGTTGTTTATATCGCATAAGAAAAATTCAGGATTATATATTGGGAAAGAAAGTATATCATCTAAATATTCAGCATATTTATTTTTATCAAATTTTCCTTCCAATATGAATTGTGAATTTGCAGCTATATCTTTTAATTCAGTTGTTTTAATAACAGATATTTTAGCACTCTCCAATTTTGTATCATCTCCAAGATGGAAGTTAAATATTTCTTCTATTTCGAAATCAGCATATTTAATATTATCTATAAACATAGGATTTAAATAATATATGCCTTGAAGTTTGTTTCCTTTAATCGAATAAATAAATGTATTTTTATTAAACTCAATAAAATATATATCTGCAAAATCCTCATATTTCTGATCTAATGAAGGATTATATGTATAATAAAAATTTTCATAATATACAGGAGAAGTCATTTTATCTCTGCTTAAAGTTTTTCCTGTATAAGTTCTAATATATTTATCAATTATGTTTGTATTTACTATATCTTTTGCAACGGTAAAGTATGATATATTAGAAGTATTATTATATATCACGGAAGATAAATTATAATTGTTCTCATTATAAATATCTAAGTATCCTGTATCTTTTGATATATCGCTTAAAAAACCATTTTCATAAGCATCTGCAACTAGTTTCTCTACTCCCAAGTCAGAAGGAGCTTCTATTATATAATTTATTAATTTCATTTTATTTGAATATATATTATTTATATTATTACCTTCACCTACAATGCCAATCATCATACTTATATTTGTAGAACCTAATTTCTTCCATTCTTTCAAATAATTTTGCATATCATTAAAATAGTATAAAGAATCTGTAGCAAAATGTGATAAAAATAAAGCTAAATAAATATCTGCATCTTTATTTTTTATAGTTAAAAGAAGTTCTCTAGCTTTTTTTAAAGCTAAATTTTGTTCAACATAATTATATTCAGAAGCATATGAAAAAACTGAATTATCACTATGTACATCATCACTATAGCGATTATGATATGTATTAGATATAAAATCTATAGCGTATTTTTTTATATCATTATCACCTACAAGTTTTTTATTGAGGAAATCTTTATTTCTATTTATGATGTTGCTGTAATTTGCATCTTGATAATAACTAATCAAAACATTACTAAAGGCTTCTTTATCTACTCTGATAGATTTATAAACATATTTCATATCAAAAAAAGCATTGTCATTTTTATAAGCAGTATTAGAATAATCATTAGACTGCAAATTATTTGTATTTAAATTATTATTATTTACAGTTTCATTTTTGCTGCAGCTTGAAAATATTAATACAGAAATCAATATAATAATATAAATTAATTTTTTAAACATAATTCCCCCATAATCCATTCCAACAAAATATGTTAACCTTTTTATATATTATATATAAAATATCTTTTTTTTACAAGCACTATAATTAACACTACTTTTTATACAAATAAAACAAAAAATTGTAATTGACTTTTTGTTTTATATTTATACAATTTATAAGTTAAAAAATTAATTAAATATAAAAGATAAGAATGTATAAAAATATTTTTTAAAACAAATACTCGCAAGTAAACTATTTTAAATATTTTATTAGCTGACATTTTTATAAATACTAAATAAAAATTGTGAGCCTCTGGCAAGTTTACTTGGCAGAGCATTTGAGCGAACAATTTTTATAAATAATTAAATAAAAATTGTGAGCCTCTGACAAGTTTACTTGTCAGAGCCTTTGAGCGAACAATTTTTATAAATAATAATAGAGGTAATAAATGATTAGTATAATATCAGATATGGACGGAGTTATATACAGAGGCAATAATTTAATAGAAGGTGCAGAAGATTTCATAAAAATGCTATTGTATAAAAATGTACCTTTTCTATTTTTAACAAACAATGCCGAACAAACTCCTAGAGATTTAAAAAGAAAATTAGAGTCATTGGGAGTAAACGGATTAGATGAAAACCATTTTTTCACAGCAGCACAGGCAACAGCTATATTCCTACAAAGACAGCTTGCAAACGGTACGGCTTATGTTATAGGAACAGGCGGACTTGTAAGCGAATTATATAATGTTGGATATAGCATCAATGATGTGAATCCTGATTATGTAGTAGTTGGTAAAACTAATGCCTTTAATTTTGATATGCTTCAAAAGGCAGTGCATCTCATTAATAAAGGTGCAAAATTCATAGGCTGCAATCCGGATATAGTAGACCCTGCTCCTAATGGGGAATTAATCCCTGCAGTAGGTCCTATACTTGCGGCAATAGAAACAGCTACAGGTAAAAAGCCTTATATTGTAGGCAAGCCTAATCCTATTATGATGTCTATAGCTAAAAATCAGATAAATGCTCATAGTGAAAATACATTGATGGTTGGCGACAGAATGGATACGGATATATTAGGAGGACTTGGTGCCGGTATGAAAACAGCTTTAGTACTTTCAGGAGTTACGACAAAAGCAATGATCGAAGAGTTTCCATACAGACCAAATTATATATTTAATTCTGTTGCAGAAATAGATACAGACAAATTTTAATTTTTTATTGCTAATATAATTAATAATTTTTTAAATATTATAAAAATTGCAATTTACTTGGCAGAGCCTTGCCGTAGGTACGCAAAGCGAGCTAACAATTTTTATTAGCAATAAATAATAGGATTTCATAGACTAACATAACAATAATAAAAATTTTTAGTATTTGATTTTAAAGCTGTTTAATGTTATTAGGCGGCTTTATTTTTATTTAATAAAAAATTGGGGATAACTTCATGTCTAATTTATTGTTTATTATAATGACTCTTTTATGGCTTTCATTATATGTTTATATACCATATCAGGTTCCTTATTTATCATCTATTAATATAAATTCATCTATGATAGGAATGATTATAGGACTTTATGGTGCTGCACAAATGTTTTTAAAATTTCCATTCGGACTTCTTAATGATTATGTAGGCAGATGTAAAATATTTATACTGTTGGCAGGACTTCTTACTTTTCTTGGAGCTGTAATAAGATTATTTAATTTAAATAGTTTAGGATTTTTGATTGGAGGAATTTTATGCGGAATATCAGCTTCAATTTGGACAGTATTCATGGTTTTATATGCATCTTATTTTGATAAAAGCCAAGAATATAAAGCTACAAGCAAATCTTTAGTGGCAAGCGTATCCGGTATGTTTTTAGCTTTTTTAATAGCAGCTTTTTCTTATAATAAATTCGGAATGAAATTTCTTCTTTATGTAAGTGCCGTTTCAGGAGCATTAGTTTTTATATTAGGTATTTTTCTTCAAGATAGAAAAAGCAGTAAAAAATTATCAATAAAAGGACTATTATCAGTTATCAAAAATAAAAGATTAGTAGTATTTTCAGTGCTTGCTATAGTAATGCAGGGAATACAGATGGCTGCTATTGTATCATTCACTTTAAATAGAATAAAAGAACTTGGCGGAACGGATCAAAATGTAGGCATGGCATCAATAACAGGTATGTTCTTTGCTATATTAGGAGCCTTTGCCCCAAGCAGAATAAAAAATGAAAACAATATAAGAAAGTATATACCAATATTTTTTGTTGTTATGGCTTTATATTGTATTACTGTTATATTAAGTAATAATGTATTTGTTATAATAGCCTCTCAAATTTTCGGAGGTTTTTCTTCTGGAATACTAGCATCTTTACTCACAAGCGAATCAGTAAAAGAAATAAATATTGAAAAGAAATCATCAGCAATGGGATTTTTCCAATCTACATATTCTTTTGGAATTTTTATATTTCCCATAATAACAGGAAAATTAATAGATATATATTCTATAAATACTGCATACATTGTACTTGCTTTAATTTCTTTATTATCTGCTGTAATTTCAATTATTTATTATATGGGAAATAAATATGAAAAATAACAAAATAATAAAAAATAATTGCAAAAAATAAAATTTATAATAGTATATTTGCATTAAATTTTTACGGATTTTTTATGTCGGATAATAATAAATTAAATAATAATAATGTAGGTTATGTCTTTGCAATATTAGCAGTTATTATATGGAGCGGTAATTTTGTAGCTGCTAGATTTCTTGTAAATTTAACTCCAATAGAAATTTCTTTTTATAGATGGTTAGTTACTCTTTTAGTATTAACTCCATTCTGTATAAAAAAATTAATAGAAACTATAAAGTATATAAAAGGAATATGGATACAAGTTATAATACTGTCAATCTTGAGTGTTACTTTATTCAATACATTTGTATATATGGCGGCACATACAAGCAATGCTACAAATATGTCTTTGCTTGCCACTTTATCCCCTATAGTAATAGCATTAATAAGCAGAGCTGTATGGAAAACAAAATTAACTATATATCAGAAAATAGGCTTATTAGCTGTAATAATAGGAGTTCTTATTTTAATCACTAAAGGAAGCATAGAAGTTCTTATGAAACTTAAATTTGCTATAGGTGATTTTTATATGATAATAGCCGTTATAATATTTTCAATATATACTTTAATTCTAAGAATCAAACCTGAAGAAATGCCGCATCATATTTTCTTTTATCTTATGGTTATTATAGGATTTATACCTTTAATGGCTGCGATGATATATTTATATGCTTCTAATAATGCTCATGCTTTAAATTTACAAACAGGATTAATACTTTTATATGTAGGTGTTTTTCCTTCAGCATTAGGATTTATATTTTGGAATATAGCTATAGGTAAAATAGGAGCTATAAAAGGAGCTATAATATATGATTCTATTCCTTTATTTTCATCTTTAGAGGCTGTTATACTTATAAATGAAAAATTATTATTATCTCAAGTACTAGGCGGAATATTAATACTTATAGGAATAATATACAGCAGCATAGGTGATAAAATAGCAGATAAAATAAAAAATAGAAAATAAAAAAGGGAAACTCGATTAAAGTCTCCCCTACTGTTATAAAAAATAGTTTATATAATTTATGAAATATTAATTAAATTTTCTTAATTCAGATTTTTTAAGAGGTGTAAATCTTGATTTTTCAGAATCAGGAACTCTAGTCCATTTCATAGATTTACCGAACACTCCGGCTTTATCAATAGAGCCTCTTAAAATAAGTTTGCCGTCTTTATCTATATACATTTTACTATTATAAGTTTTTCCGTCATAAGGGTTGTATATTTTTCCCCCATTCCATTCTTTTTTATCAAAGACTAAACCCATAATATAAACTAAACCTTTTAACGGAAGTTTTTTAAGATTAGGATCAGGATTTTTTTCATCTAAACTTTCAGGTCCGTTATATGGTTCTTTATAAGCAAAAGAATATCCGTAATATTTTCCATTTTCTTCATAAATTTCTACAACAGGTATTCTTCCAAGAGAATCTTTTTCAGCATACCATAAGCCTACAACATCATTAGCTTTAACATCTTGAGCATTTAAAGCTAGAACTGAAAACATTAATAATGCCGAAATAAATAAAAATCTTTTCTTCATAATTTATCTTAATCCATTAAATAGTATTATTTTAATAATAAAACATAAGTTTTAGTTTTTAGTAAAATATTTATTATTTTTATTTAATAAAAAACCTGCAAAGAAATAAAAATCTATGCAGGTTTCATCTATTTAGCCATAAAAATGTATTAATAAAATTTCCACTCTATTCCTGCATCTAACTGTATAGCAAATTTATACTGAGCATGTTTCTCAACAAGCCAAGTACCTATTTTAGTACTAACAAATGGAGAAAGACTAGGCACACTATTTAAAGCCTTTTTATAAGAATAAGCAGCAAATAACCCAACTCTGTATAAATCCTTACTAGAAGAAAGCATATGTTCTATTGTTGTATTGATAGCAAAAGCCATACCCCATTCTTTCATACTATATCCTAATTTTATATCATGATTGAAATATACATCTTCAGCCTTTACAACTATGGATTCTCTTGCTAAATAAACATATTCATTTTTGTCTACACCAAAGGCTCTAACATAATTTATATAAGGTGTATATATTAAAGCTATCAAACCAGGTCCTGCAGGGCCTCCCATTGTAAGTGTAGGAGCAAACTGAACATATATAGTATTTCCTCCAACATACTGCGGTTTTTTATTCATAGGATTAAGTCCTGTAAATGGAGGAAGTGCATGATTAAATTCTTTGGTATTACCATCAACTAAAACAGGTCTTCCTGGATCGGCAAGTCCTGCCTCATAAGTGAACTTAAATAACATTTTCAATGCTATTAAAGGCTGAAATTCAACATAAGCTGAAGTTCTTGAAAAGCTGCTTAATTCCTGTTCTATTCCGGCAAGTACATAAGAATCAGCGAAGAAGAAATTATTCATCTCTCTAAATAAAGCCTTTTTATAGAATAATTGTCCTTGATATAGAGCCCCAAAGTGATTCCATCTTCCTAAGAAGTGGTTTGAAAAATACCAGCCTTCATCAGACTTGTCAGTTAAATCTCTTTGAGGCTTTACATCTTCTTGTGCTAATAACGGTATATTTATAATTGTAATTAGTATAATTGCTAATATTTTTTTCATAATATTCTTCTATTTTTTATTCAGTAAACTTTATAATTTCTTCTATATTCATTTTGCATTCTTTCTGTCAGTGTACAGCAGTTACTATACACTGACTTAATATATTTTTAATTGAGTCTTTTAATTGAGTTTTCTTAATTC
>CASGDY010000130.1 GCA_949300355.1 uncultured Brachyspira sp. | reverse complement strand
ATTTTTTTATTGCAAAAACTTATTTTATTATTTAAAATACTAAAAAATTTAGATTAATCATTATAATTAGGATATTAAAAAATGAGAAAATTTATAGTATTTATAATTTTAATAATTATATTGTTTTCAAGTTATTCATGTTCAAAAAAAGAAACACCTCTTCCTGATGATAAGATAGGGGAGCTTATATTAAATCCTAACGGACAAACTCCTTTATCATTAGTATACAAAATAGAAACTAATAATAATTATCCCGTTACTGTAATAACAGAAGGAAGATTAGGCGATGAAGATATCATTTTTACTTATCCTAAAAATTACGGCTCTAATTTTGCAATACATGGACTTTACTCAGAAAACACAAACACAATTCATATTATTAACGGCACAAACAGAATATCTACTAATATAATTGTAGGAAAGCTTTCGCTAGATGAGATATATATTCCTGCAACAAATAGAGTAATAAAAGATTTAGGTACTATGAAAATAGAAAATAAATCTTTCAATATTAATGATGAAAATTCTATTACTAATTTAAAAGATAATAATGCTGAAATATATTTTGCAAGCCCTATTATAAATAGAAGTCAAAAAGGAGTATTTTTGATGGGGGTAAGCAGAAAAGGAAATTTGCGTTATGTGAATTATTCCAACTTCTATCTTACTAATGAAATACCTAAAGTAATAAATGAAGATAATGATATAGTTATATATGATACTATGGGAGTAAGTGATTTGCTTGGCAATGCTAAACTTAATGTACTTGATTTAAATATCGGCGTTCATCATGATTTTATAAGAAAAAAGTCTGACAGCAATTATATAATGCTTGCCAATTCACAGTGGGGAGTTGAAGACAGAATTTGCGAAGTTGATAAAGACGGAAATTTGATAAGAGATTTGTATGTAGGCGATTTGATAAAAAAGATAGTGAATGAAAACGGAGATGAGGCAGAAAAAGAATATTTAAAAAAACTAATATTTGATGAAGATAATAAATACTATAGTATAGGAAGAAAATCTGATTATCCTATGGATTGGGCACATTGTAATTCTTTAGTTTATGATGAGTCTAATGATATACTTTACTTATCTGTAAGAAGTTTAGCTGTTATGGCAGTTGATTACAGCGAATGGAAACTTATTTGGTACATGGCTGATGATACATTAGATACTATGGAATCATATAATCCTTACGGCAGATATTTAAAAGATTTAAAATCATTCGATCCTTATAAAGTATTAGGCGATGGAAATACAGACGGTCCTAAAAGTCAGCATGCTTTATTTTTAATATCTACAAATGTAATAGCTATGTTTGATAATCAAGGAGATGAAGATAAAAATCCTAACGGTTCAAGATATGTAGAATATAAGATTACTGGTTCTCATGGTTCTTGGAAGGCTGAAAAAATTTATGAGTATAAAACAATAAATAATTTATATTCTCATTATATATCCGATGTGGATTTTTTAAGCAATGGAAATATACTTCTTGATTTCGGAAACAATGCACAGATTATGGAAGTGAATAAAACAACAAAAGAAATTTCTTATCATTTGAAATTTGGAGTAAAGACTTGGGGTATTTATAGAATTGATAAGATGCCTTTATATTATTCTGATGAGTATAAATATATTGAGGATAGTTCTTTTGTAAATTAATCAATGGAGATATAATCGTATATGAGTGATTTGTATAAAAAAATTGTTAATGAAAGATATATAGGAAAAGAAGTTAATCCTATTAATCAAAGCGATATATTTAATATTGCTAGTGCTTATTCAAAAAAGTTTCATATTAAAGATGATAATAATATAGTATTATTAATAGTAGATGCACAAAGAGATTTTATAGATCCTAAAAAAGGTTCTTTACCTGTAAAAGGTGCGGTAGAAGATGTTAAAAGAATAATAAATTTTATATATTCAAATTTAGCAGATATATCTGGAATTTATACAACTATTGATACGCATTATTATGATTCTATATTTCATCCGTATTTATGGAAAAAGCCAAATGGAGAAGATGCCGATCCTTTCACTGAAGTAACATTAGAAAAGATACATAATCAAGAAATTATACCGTTATATAAAAAAAGACAGATACAATATGTAAAATCATTAAAAAATAATGAATCAAGAAATCTTATGATATGGCCTTATCACTGTATTCATGGAACAGATGGGTGGCTTATAGAAAAGCAGCTTAATAATATGCTTTTGTTTTATGAGAGAGTAAGAGAAAAAAATATACACAAAATAATAAAAGGTACTGAACGTTTAACTGAAATGTATGGGGCTGTAAAACCCGAAGTTATTACTTCTGAAACTAAATTTTTTAATATGGAGTGGGTTTATAAATTAAAAAATTATAAGCATATATATGTTTGCGGAGAGGCAAAGGATTTCAGCGTTTATAATACATTATGTCAGATTTGCGATGTATATTCAAACGATATAGATACTACACAAAAAATCAATCTTATGGTAAATTGCAGCAGCAGCATCTATGATAATAATAGAGAAATTGAAAAAAGCTATAGTAAATTACAGAAATACTATGGTATTAATATGATAGAAGTATAATTAACAATTATTTTTTTATTTTTATCATTAACAATATGTAAATTCATTAGTTATATAAATACAGAAATTAATAAGTATTAAAAATTATGCTCTGATTTTTTATGTAGAGGTAGTAATGAATAGTTTAATTTCGGCTGATAATTATTGGGCTTTATGGGCTATAGTTGTTGGATTTGCAACTTTGAGTATAGTTCTTGAACAAAAATATAAGTGGGCTTCAGCCATTTCCGGAGTTGTTATAGCCTTAATATGTGCTATGACTTTAAGCAATTTAGATATAATACCAATGGCTTCTCCGGTATATAATATAGTATGGGATTATGCTGTACCTTTAGCAATACCATTATTATTGATAAAATGTGATATAAAAAAAATAGTAATGAAAAGCGGAAAGATATTAGTTATATTTTTAATAGGATCTTTTGCTGCAACTGCTGGAAGTTTAATAGTATTTTTTATATTAAAAAATCATATAAATGAATTAGAGGGAATAGCAGCCATGATTACAGGAACTTATATAGGAGGTACTGTAAATTTTGCGGCTTTATCAAATGCTTTTAATGTATCAGAAAAAATGGTTTCATCTGCAACTGTTGCTGATAATCTTTTGATGGCTTTATATTTTTTTATATTAATGTCTATTCCATCATTAAAATTTTTTCGTCAAAATTATAAACATCCATATATTGATAAAATGGAAAATGTGAAAGTTGAAAATATTACTTCAGAATATTGGAAGCCAAAAGAAATATCTTTAAAGGATATAGCAATATCAATATCATTAGCTTTTATTATAGCGGCAATTTCTAATTCATTGTCTGCTTATCTAACGTATCTTATTCCAAAAACAAATTTTATATTATATATGATTAATGGACTATTAGGAAATCAGTATTTAATTATAACTACTATATCTACAATATGTGCTGTTTTATTTCCAAATATATTGAGTAAAATTGGAGCGGCAC
This sequence comes from uncultured Brachyspira sp., assembly GCA_949300355.1. GTDB lineage: Bacteria > Spirochaetota > Brachyspiria > Brachyspirales > Brachyspiraceae > Brachyspira. The sequence continues at coordinate 4,542 of CASGDY010000130.1, read as the reverse complement.
AGGAAATAGGTACATTTTTAATTTATTTGTTTTTTTTCGTGATAGGAGTTCCGGCATCATTAACTGAAATAATAAAAAATTCTCCTTTGCTTTTAGTATTTTGTTCTATAGTCGTTTTTATAAATATGCTTATATCTTTTATATTCGGCAAAATTTTTAAATTTAATTTAGAAGATATTATATTAGCTTCTAATGCAAATATAGGAGGCCCTACTACAGCGGCAGCTATGGCAATATCAAAAGGGTGGCTTGATCTTGTAGGGCCTGTAATATTTGTAGGAACACTCGGATATATTATAGGCACATATTGTGGAATATTTATAGGAAATTTATTGCTGGCCATTTAATAATTATAAATCTGCATTCCAATTAGCTGACTGTATCAAGATATCAATATCATTAAATGCTTTAGATAATTTATCAAATTCATTTTGTATATCTTTTACATTAACTAGTACTTTCATCTTTACTTCATTTTTTGCTGTTCTAAAATCTTTGCTGTTTACCTCTTTTAAAATGCTTTTATAAATATCCATTTCTCTGCTTAATTTATCTCTTATATTAATAGCTTCTGATATTGATACTCCTATTTCTAGTCTTGTTGTATGTTCTTTATTGTTTATCTTCATCATCAAGTCGGATAATTCATTATTTGTTTCTATATATTCTTTAATCAAATCATTAGGGTCTTCATTATTTTCATTATCTTCTTTTACAGCAACATTATTTTTAACTCTTTTCTTCAAATTATCTATTTTCTTGATATATTCATCTTTTTTTAATAATGCTTCTCCTAGTTTCATAAATATCTCCTATAATTATTTTGACATAAATTTATTTTATAGTATTATATATCTATAAGGACAAAATATGAACAGATTATTAAAAATTATAATGATATTTTCTGCATTTTTTATATGCAGCTGTCTTAATTTTAATACGGGATCATTATCATTTAATAACAATAATGGCATAGATGATAAATATTATGGAACTTATGAAGGTTCAATTACTGTAAGAGAGAATAATAATTTAAGTTCTCAGGCATTTGTTAGTGTAATGGTTAGCAGCGGAAGTGCTATAACTATAAGAATGAATGGAAGTCTTATAAATTTTTATAATGTAGCATACAAAGAAAATATAATAATTATTTCTGAAAATGTATATAAAGTTTCTATTACTTCATCTGGATATAAATATGACTTTACTCTATCTTTTAATAATAGTTATATGAATCTTTCTTTTTATGCTAATAATAACACTTTAGGTGAAGGCACTTTAACAAAGATAAGATAAGAATAAAAACGATTTTAGAGTTCCCGCCCTCTATGTTTTATAGTCAATTTTTAAATTCAAATCTATATTATTTTATTGTTTATTTAGAAATTATAACGTCCGCCCAAGATTTAATTATATTTAAAGTCTTCATACCGCACGGTGAGCAGATTTTAAAATATAATAAATATTGTATTATTAATCTATTTATATTTTTTAATTTAGCTAACCGTGCGTTGTGATATTTTTTAAATTTAAAAAACACTTGGGTGGGTGCTATAATTTCTAATTAGGCTTTAAATATAATTAGCATTAAAATTTCATGATACAGCATCAAACTTTAAAGGGGGGGGAATGAGAATAAATTTAATTATATTTAAAATTATTTTCTATATAGTTTTTTACTTCTATTAAATCATTAAATTTTTTGTATGCTAATTCTTTTTCATCTTCTTCAGTTAATAAAAGCAAATCAGGAACATAAAATCTTTTTTCTATATTGGCATTCTTGGCAGATAAAAGTCCGTTTTTAGAATCTTCTAATATTATTACATTATTTTTATCAGCATTAAAATAACTGCAGGCATTATTATATAAATGAGGATAAGGCTTAGGAAATTCTGCTTCATCTCCGCAAACTATATAATCAAATTCTTTTTTCAAATTAGTTTTCTCTAAATACAAATCAACTTTTTTTCTTATGCTTGAACTAGCTATAGCTTTTTTTATATTATTATCATTTAAAAACTTTATTAATTCATTGGCTCCCTTTTTTATATTGATGCCATCTTCTTTCGCTATATTAAAAGATTCTTCTATTTGGCTTTTAATTATATCAGAAAATAATTTTTCATTATTATTTGAAATTTCCATTATTGTATTTTTTATTGCATTTTCATTTGATCCTAATATTTTACTGAAAAACAATTTTTCAACATCTATATTAACATTATAATTTTTAAAAGATTTTTTCCAAGCAGCTAAACTTATAGTTTCAGTATCAAGTAGCAGACCGTCCATGTCAAATATTACCAAATCTAATTTATTCATATTTTATATTCCTTTAATTTAAAAAATAAAATTATTGATTAATTATATAATACAATTTTTTTTAATATTGTGTAGTAATTTATTTTTTAACTATCAACTTTTTTGTGCCCAAAAAAGTTGCAAAAAAGACATAAATATTTTAGCCATTTTTATATAAAATTAATTTATCATAAATAAAGCGACAGTTTTTGACGCACACATACTTTATAATAACTATATTAAATAAATATTTAAGGAGTATGTTTTATGGATATATTTTCAATTATAATGAATGCTGTTGATGATTTTGATGAGAAATTTGAAAATGTTTTAGAGGCATTGAATAACAAAATAGATGGAAATAGAATAGATAATATTGATGAGGCAGAAGAAATTGAATCTGATAGCGAATACAATATCATAGATATATCAGCAGAAGATGTTTCGGATAATTCAAATAAAATACATATAAGAAAAATAGATGATAATTAATTTTGATTATACATTAAAAAATAAATTTAGAGCGTATATAAAAAATTAAGTATGACAAATACAAAAAATTTGAATTAGAATTAAAAAATGTATTTATAATAAAACAATGAATTTAATTATCAACTTTTTTGCGGATTTTGTCAAAGTTGAAAAAAGATATATAAGTTTAATAAAATTTATTTCTAATTCCCGCCCTTTATATTTTACAATTTATTTTTTAAATTTTAATCTAAATTATTTTTATTATTTATTTTGAAATGTTAACGCGATCTCCTGCTCTTGCTGCTTCTACTGAAGCATTTAAAGCAAGTATATTAGTTTGAAAAGCTATTCCTTCTATAACTTTTGTAATATCTTTTATTTTAGAACTAGCTTCATAAACTTCTTCTATCATTTTTGCTGTATCCTCTATAACACTTCCGCCTTCTAATACAGTATTTTTAGATTCCATCATAACGCTATTACAATTAATAGAGTTTTGTGCCGATGATTTTATAGTAGATGACATCTCTTCCATAGAACTTGCTGTTTCTTCTAAGCTTGAAGCTTGATATTCTGTTCTTTTTGCTAAATCCTCACTTTCTTGATAAAGCTCATTGGCTGCATTAGTTATTTCTCTTGAGGATATTAATATTTCTTTTATCATATTTGAAAACTTACTTCTCATAGTGCAGAATGAATTTAATAATTCCCCAATTTCATCATTTCTAAATTCGATATTTGAACATATAGTTAAATTTCCAAGAGATATTTCTTTAGCTTCTTCAACTATGGATTTTATAGGTTTAATAGTTCTTCTTATGTAAAAAATAGAAAATAAAACAGAAATTATTATTCCTATTAGTCCTATTATAGTTCCATTAAAAAACATTTTTTTAGGTGAAGAGTAAATAAAATCTTCTGCTATCCCATCTACAAGGATCCATGGCATTGATTTCATTTTTTTAAAAAATGCTAATTTATTTATATTAAAATAATTATATTTTACTATTCCAGAATCTTCTCCTGATGGTATATTAAGATCAATTTTATTTTTAATTTCTGAAGCTATATTATGATACACAAACTCTTTATTATTATTAATAATAAAAATCGTATTATCTTTTGAAGAAAAAACATTTCCAAAATTTTGCAAACTATCTTTTATTATTAAAGACCAATCAATAAAACCTATAAAAGCTCCTAAAAAATTACTATTGTAACCAAAGATAGGACATAACATAGGAAGCACATAACCATTATTAATATCAGACTCATATATAGTATCAGCTATAATGGTATTATAATTTTTAGATATAAAAGTATTCCATAAATCATTATATATCTCAGAAACTTTAATACCGCTTTTATTGTCATTTCCTTTATATGAAGTTAAAACAGTTGAATCATCAGAAAGTATATATGCATTTGTTATATATACATTATTATCTAAAACCTTTTGCAAAGTAATAAAAACAGTGCTTTCCACTAGTAATATTTGATCCTCTATAGTTTTGTATAAATAATTACGATATCCATTTGCTGATGACTCTACATATTTGTTAACGTAATTATAAATTTCTTTTATAGAAGAATTAAGTAAAGATAAAATTATAAATGCACATATAATAATTGTTGTGATATTTAAGATAAACGGTAATTTTACAGATATACTATTAAATTTTTTCATATGTATAAAATCCTATAAAAATATTTTTTTAAAATTATATAAAGAAAATATATTAAAAATTGTTTTATTAAATACTT
>CASGDY010000129.1 GCA_949300355.1 uncultured Brachyspira sp. | reverse complement strand
AATTATGCAGCTAGTAATTTAAATATGGATTTAGAGAAAGAGAATTCATATTTTGATTTGTCAGTAGCTATGATAAACGAATTGAAAGATATAGACTTAATTGAGATAGAAGAAAAAGAAGAAACTCCTAAAATATCAGCCTCAGCAAATTTAATTTTTGATTTAGCAATAGAATTATTAGAAAAAGAAGGAGATTTTGAAGGAAGTTTATATTTATTAGAAAAGGCTAAGACTCAGGGATTAGATACGGCAGAATTATATCAAAAAATGGGAGAAGCTTTATTAAATTTAAGTAAATATGAAGAAGCAAACAAATATGAAGAAGCTGCTGTAAACTTTGATTTATCCGTTAAAAAAGGATTAGATAATTATTATAATAACTATAACATAGCTATGAGTTATGTATATGCTAGAGATCCTCAAAAGGCAAAAGAACCTATGATAAAAGCAGTTAAATTAGATCCAAATAGTTATGATGCAAATATTAACTTAGGTGTAATATACAGAGTATTTAAAGAATACTCAAAAGCTGTAGAATATTATGATAAAGCTATAAAAATAAATAATGAAATACCTTTGGCATTTATGAATAAAGCTGAAGCATTAGATAAAAGCGGAGGAAACAGATTTTTAATAGAAGAAGCATTAAATAGAGCTATGGCATTAGACCAAAGTTTAGTAGACGAATTAAAAACAAAATCTGGAAATTTTTATAAAGATTTATCATCAAAACTTAAATATTCTTTTTATAAAACAATAGATCAAAATGAAGAATATGATGAAGATAATGACAATGAAGGTGAAAATTATGTACTAGAAATGAATAACAACAGAATAATTGGAGATATTGATTTTATAGCTTTTACTTTGGAAGATAAAGGATATAATTATGATGTTATATTATCTATTTTAGAAAAATTAAAGAAAGCAAAATCAAAAAAGTTGAAATTAGAAATAAAGTGAGAAAACATTATGGATAAATTGGGGCTTGTTTTGGACGGCGGCGGCGGTAAGGGTGCTTATCAAATCGGCGTTTGGAAGTATTTGAAAGAGGTTGGGCTTGACAGAAATATAAAGGCTGTTTCCGGGGCTTCTGTAGGGGCTTTGAATTCCTGCCTTTTCGCTTTGGACGATTACAAATTAGCCGAAAAAATTTGGACTAGAGAAATCAAAAACAAAATATTAAGTATTGATATAGAAAGTACTATTAAAGGTTTCGGCAAATACGGTGCTATGCTTATGACCAATCCTGCCGTTGCTGCTTTTGTGGGTGTTCTTGCTTCTACTGGTGTTCTATCTAGGGACGGACTTGTGAGCATTATAAACAAGCATATTGATTTAAACTGCATTTCAAATATGGATTTTCCTATTTACTGTGCCTGCACTCATATACCGTCATTCAATGCACATTATTTCAAATTAAATGGAAGAAGTGAAAAGGATATGATTGATATACTTCTTGCATCTTCTGCCATACCTATTTTATTTCCGGTAGAGAAAGTTGACGGCGAGATATATTTAGACGGAGGCATTAAAGACAATTCTCCTCTTACTCCTCTTTATGATGAGGGCTGTACCGATATAATGGTTATACATTTGAAAGCTGATGAGATTATAAAAGACAGAAGGGATTCATCGGCTACTATATACGAGATATGTCCTCAGGAGGATTTAGGCAATCTCATAAACGGTACTTTGGATTTTTCTCCGGAAGGTGCATACAGAAGAATTGAACAAGGCTATAATGATGCTAAAGAAGTTTTAGAGGCTGCTGTTGAAATTGCTAAGGCTCAGGCTGGTATAGTTAGAGATTTAGACATTATGAAAAGTCATGAAAAAACATTCAAACAAAATAGAAAACAAGCACTAGAAGAAAGGCAGAAATTAAAAGCGAATCTAAACAGCACAATGGAATCATTCATGAACATTGAAGAGGCTAAAAAGAATTATCTAAAAGAACAAAAAAGAAAAAATCTTGAATAATAGATTTAAGATTTTATTTAACGCACGGTTAGCAAAATTTAAAAACATAATGAAATTTGAATTATAATATAAATTTATATTTTTAGTTTTTCTATGCATGTGGTATATACCTAAACAATTATATTTTGTCAATTTTTAATTATTTACGAATGTAATTTTTATTTATTAATAGCATAAAATATTATTAAGTATTCTTTAAAATATAATGTAAAAACTATATTTTGACTAAAAATGCAGTCTTTTTGGTTCTTTTGGTCACAAAAAGAACTGGGGGTGTGGGGGCTAGTCCCCACAAATAACCTAAATTTAAAATTGTATTTTTGACAAACTCTAAAATTTTTAGTATATTCGCTGTAAATTTAAAAAAAATCTTGGGTGGGCGAGTGTAATTAAAGTTTTAAAGCTTTATTTACATACCCCGCCCTTTATTCTTTATTGCTATAATCTGCAATTTTCAATTTATTTATACTTAAAGCTAATGAAGAAATTATAGCACCCGCCCAAGTGCAGATTAGATTTTTAATTTAATACACCGCACGCTTTATCTATTTTTATATACAGCAAAATTTGAATACTAAATTAATTTATATTTTTTATTTAGTTTACCGTGCGTAAATTAAAACTCTATATTGTTATTAACACAAAAATCCACAGCAGTTTTTATATTATCTTTGGCTAATGAGATGATACATTTCTCTATTAATTTTTTATCATCTTTTTTAGCAAAGCCGTATGCATCAGAAAAATATTTGTACGCCTCTTCATTAAAAATATTATTTTTATTGTTCATTTTGTCTAATTGTATATAAATGTAAGCTATGCTGTTATGAGCCAGAGCATGTTTACTATTTAGTTTTAAAGCATATCTAAAACATAATAAAGCATTATTATAGTATTTGTAAGCATTGTCATTGTCTTTCATTGATAAATAAATATTGGCTAATTTTGTAGTGGTATAACCCATACTGTCATAAATTGAAGCATTGTTTAAATTATCATTTATTTTTAAAGATAAACCCTTTTCATAATATAATAAAGCATCATTAAGTAAATCTATAGCTCTTTGAGTATTGCCATATTTAAATTCATTGTTGGAATATTTTGTCTTTGAAAAACCTATACCATTGTAAGCATTAGCATATTTAGGATCAATTTCTAAAGCTCTTATATAATCTTCAAAAGCCTCATTATAAAGTTTTAATTCTACTTTGCTTAATCCTCTGTTATAATAAGCATCAATAGAAGACTTATCAGCTTCAATAACTTTAGTGTAGCAGTCAATAGCTTTTTGATGCTCTTTCAAAGAATCATAACATATACCTATATTAAAATAAGCATCCATTATGGTATTATCAATCTCTATTACTTTATAAAAATCTTCTATAGCCTCATTGTATAATTCCATTTCAATTTCAGCTAAAGCCCTGTTATAATATGGATCAGGAGTATTCGGATCAAGTTCAATAACTCTAGCATAATATTTCAAAGCCGTTTCATATTCTTCTAAAGCATCATAAGATAAAGCTAAATGATAATTAGCATATACACTTTCATTATCGAGCTCTATAACTTTTTTGAAATCTTTAATAGCCAATTCATAATTAGAACTTCTATAATGTATAAGCCCTCTCTCATTATAGGCATTAATATATTTAGAATCTAATTCTATAGCCTTGTTTATATATTTTAAAGCTTCATCTAATTCATTCAAATATGAACTAGTAAGTCCTCTATAATAATAAAATTCAGCATCTTCGCTGTATAGCGAAATAGCCTTATCAAAATCTTCTATTGCTTCTTTATATAAATGCATTCTTCCTTTAAGTAAGGCCCTGTTATTGTATAAATACGCATCATTCTCTTCAAGTTTTATAGCTTTATTATAATCTTCTAATGCCTCATCATACATCTGCATTTCATTTTTTATAAGTCCTCTATTATTATATGAATAAGCATCTTCAGGATTTAATTCTATAGCTTTATTATAATCGGCTAAAGCATCTTCATATAATTCTAAAGATTCTTCAGCTAATGCTCTGTTATAATAGGAATAGTATACATCATCATTTATTTCTATCATTTTACTATAATAATTGATAGCCTCTTTATAATTTCCTAATTTGTATTCAAGAAGCCCCATATCATTATATATGCTGATAATATTATCTTCGTCAGCGTATTCTAATGCTTTTTTATAATCGTCCATAGCATCTTTATATAACTCTAAACTGTTTTTAGTAAGTCCCCTGAAATAATAAGCATTAGAATAATTACTATCTAATTCAATAGCTTTATCAAAATCATTAATTGCATCTTCATATAGCCCTAAAAAAAATTCGGTTAAACCCTTAGAATAATATGAATCACTGTCATCATCTCTTAATTGAATAACTTTATTAAAGTCGGATAATGCCTCTTCATACAAATTAAGATATCTTTTAGAGTGCCCTCTATAGTAGTATGCATCATCAATTTCATCATCTAATAATAAAGTTTTATCAAAATTTTTAATAGCTTCCTCATATCTTCCTAAATAAAAATATCCTAATCCTATATAGTATATAGCTTCAGCATCATCTTCATTAAACTCTAAAACCTTTTTAAAATCTTTAATTCCCTCTTCATATCTTCCTAAATATGATTTTGAATGTCCTCTGTTATAATAGGCATTGGATTTATCTGGGGATAATTCTATAACTTTGTCAAAATCTTTAATAGCTTCCTGATATTTTTTTAAATTAAAATATGATAATCCTCTATTATAGTATACATCCACCAAAGTATCATGAGTAGTATTCATATCTTCATCATTTATATTTTTTTCTTCTTCTTCATCATCATTATCATAAGAATCGCTGTATATAATAAATTCGCTGTCTGAGTATGCAATAATATCCCTATTGTATATATCTATAACTTCATCTAAATATTCTATTGCTTTTTCATAATCTTTACTGATAAAAGCATCATGTCCTAAATCAAATAATCTTTCTATATTTCTTTTATCATCTATATTCATTAATCATCACTCCAATAATAGATTATCTTTATAATTATATACAAAAATATAATAATTACTATATATAATAGTTAATATTATTCATAATATATAGTTAATACTATTCATTGATTTATTTTAATTTTTATATTAAATTTTGACAAACAAATATTTTTAAATATAATATTATATTGTACTAATATTGTACCAATAGTTTTTTATAGTATATATATAATATTAATAAAGTTTAATATCAATGAAGGAGGATATATGGCTAAAGGCAGAGTTACTATTGATAGAGAACAATGTAAAGGATGTTCTAACTGCATATCTGTTTGTCCAACTAAGATACTGTATTTAGATAAAGAAAATATGAATTCTTGGGGGTATTATCCAGCAGCTGTTACCGAGATGGAAAAATGTATAGGCTGTGCTAATTGTGCGATGATGTGTCCGGATATATGTATAACAGTAGAAAGGTTAGACAAAGAGGAGGGTAAATAATGGCTAGGACATTAATGAAAGGAAATGAGGCTATGGCTAGTGCGGCTATTGCTGCAGGATGTAAATGTTTTTTTGGGTATCCTATTACTCCGCAGAATGAGATACCTGAATTTATGTCAAAAGCTATGTATGAATCAGGCGGATCATTTGTGCAGGCAGAAAGTGAGGTTGCTGCTATTAATATGGTTTATGGGGCAGGCGGAGCCGGTGTCAGAGCTATGACTTCTTCTTCTTCTCCGGGTATAGCTTTAAAACAGGAAGGTATATCATATCTTGCCGGTGCGGAAGTACCTGCTGTTATACTTAATGTTATGAGAGGAGGTCCTGGACTTGGAAGTATACAGCCTTCTCAAAGCGATTATAATATGATGACTAAAGGCGGCGGAGATGGGGATTATAATTGTCCGGTTTTAGCACCTGCCAATTTACAGGAAGCTGCTGATATGATAATGGAGGCTTTTGATATAGCTGATCATTACAGAACTCCTGTTTATGTTGCTGCTGATGGTTTTATAGGGCAGATGATGGAGCCTGTAGATATAGTATATAAGCCAAAGTATGAGATAAAAGAAAAGACTTGGGCTGCATGCGGAAAAAGAGGCAAAAGAGAAAAAAATAATATAATTAACTCTCTTTATTTAGAGCCTGAATTATTATATGAACATAATGTGCATTTGCAGAAAAAATACGATGAGATAAAAGAAAAAGAAGCGAGAGCAGAGAAATATCATACAGATGATGCTGAGTTAATATTTGTTTCTTATGGTACTATGTCAAGAATAGTAAGAGGTGTTGTTGATAAATTTAGAGAGGAAGGCAAGAAGGTTGGTATGATTAGACCTCAAACTTTATGGCCTTTTCCTGTTAAAGCATTTGATAACCCTAATTGCAAAATGTATATAAGTATTGAACTGAGCATGGGACAGATGGTTGATGATGTAAAACTCGCAGTAGAATGTAAAGTTCCTGTTAAATTCTATGGAAAGGCTGGCGGTTTGGTACCTACTTCTCATGAAATAATAGATAATGTGAGAGCTTTAGCAGGAGGTTTAATATGATAGTATTTGAAAAATCAAAAGGATTAACTGATTCAAGAACGCATTATTGTCCTGGCTGTATGCATGGTACTTCTCAGAGAATAATAGCTGAATGTTTAGAAGAACTTAATGTACTTGACAGAGCTGTTGGGATAGCTTCGGTAGGATGCTCTGTACTTGCTTATAAATATTTTGACTGTGATATGCAGCAGGCAGCCCATGGAAGAGCACCGGCTGTTGCTACAGGTATAAAAAGAGCTATTCATGACAGTGTTGTATTTACACTTCAAGGAGACGGAGATTTAGCTGCAATAGGTACTGCCGAGATAGTACATGCCGCTGCTAGAGGAGAAAATATTACAATAATATTTTTGAATAATGCAATTTACGGAATGACAGGCGGACAGATGGCACCTACAACTTTAGAAGGACAAAGAACAACTACTACACAAGCCGGAAGAGATTTTCACAGGGCAGGCAAACCTATAAGAGTATGCGAAATGCTTGCTACTTTGGAAGGTGCTACTTTTGTTGAGAGAGTTGCTTTAGACAGTCCTGCAAATATTAGAAAGGCTAAAATGGCAACTAAAAAGGCTTTTGAAAATCAGATTGCAGGAAAAGGATTTTCTATAGTAGAAATGCTTACAAGCTGTACTACTAACTGGGGAATAGCACCTACTGAATCTCATAAATGGATAAGAGAATATATGATACCTCATTATCCTCTTGGTAATTTTAGAAATGATGCTTAAAAAAGGAGGTAATATATGAGTACAGAAAGAATTATTTTTGCAGGCTTCGGCGGACAGGGTGTTATGTCTATGGGACAGATGATAGCCTATGCTGGAATGATAGAAAATAAGCATGTTACTTGGTGTCCTTCTTATGGTCCTGAGATGAGAGGAGGTACTGCTAATTGTTCGGTAGTTGTAAGTGATGAACTTGTGGGTTCTCCTATGATTTCTCATGATGCTAGTGCAGCAGTTATTATGAATCTTCCTTCTCTTACCAAATTTGAAAAAGATGTTCTTCCTAATGGAATACTTTTAATAAATTCATCTTTGATAGATAAAAAGGCTTCAAGAGATGATATAAAAGTTGCTTATGTTGAAGCAAATAAAATAGCAGGCGATATAGGCAATCCTAAATCTGCTAATATGGTTATGCTTGGTGCTTTGCTTACACTTCATAATATAGTATCATTTGACAGCGTACAGCAGGCATTTTTGAAAGTATTTGGAGAGCGTAAGAAAGATTTTCTTCCGTCTAATGAAAAGGCTCTTAATGCCGGACGCGATGCCGTTAAGGATTTAGTATCTTAATGTAATATAGTATTTTATTTAATCAATAAAAAAGTTTGAGCCTCTGTACTCGTAAGAGTGCAGAGGTTTTTTAGCGAAAACTTTTTTATATATAAATAAAAAAGGCTCTTAATGCCGGACGAGATGCCGTTAAGAATTTAGTAAATAAAAAAGTTTGAGATAAAAAATTATAAGAGCCTGCTATTTGAAAAATGGCAGGCTCTTTTTACGAGTAATTTTTTATTTTTTTATATCAACTTTTTTTTACCAAAAAAAGTTGCAAAAAAGACATGTAAATATCTTACTATGAACTAATGTTATTATGAATTTATTCTAATTAATTAGATTTTTATTTTTTATAAAACTATTAGTCTATTTTTAATTGATAATCTTTTATTTATAAATAAAGTTATTCAGTGAAAACTTTTTTACATATACTAAAAATTTTTAAGTTTGTCAATTTTTTTATTGTTCTTTTTCCCGCTGCAAAAAGAACCTATATCCTCGATAAACTCGAATACGCTTCGCGAAAGTGCAAGTATAAAATTAGTACTAAATACTACTAATTTTGTCTTACATGTAAGATAAAATATTAAATTTAAGCTAAAATATAGCCTTTTTGCTTCTTTGTGGCAACAAAAGAAGTGGGGTGCGGGGCAAAGCCCTGCAAATATTTTAAATTTAAAAAATTTAT
>CASGDY010000128.1 GCA_949300355.1 uncultured Brachyspira sp. | reverse complement strand
GCTTGGGCAAGTAGTAACAACGGATGGGCTAATTATGAAAATTTATGTAAAAAGTTACAGGAAAAAGGAATAAAAATTGCTCGGCGAACTGTTGCAAAGTATAGAGATGAAATGAATATTCCAACAATGTCGCAGAGAAGAAGGCTAAGGAGGTAATATTATGAATATTACAGTGAATGCAAAACACACAACATTAACAGATGCTATTAAGGATTATTCTGAAAAGAAAATTCAAAAAATAGCAAAATATTTTGATGACCATATGGATGTTCATGTTAATTTAAATGTGGAAAAAAATATGCATATTGCAGAAATATTCGTTAATGTTAAAGGAATGTTTTTAAAAGGTATAGAAAAATCAGAGGATATGTATGCTTCAATTGATATGGCAATGGATAAAATAGAAAGGCAGGTTGTTAAATATAAAGAGAAGCTTCAAACTCGTAAAAGTGCTGAAAACAGAGCATCAATGGACGATTTAAAACTTAATGTATATGATTATAATGAAGATAGTGCCATTGATGAACCAAAAATTGTTATTACAAAATTAGAGCCTTTATATCTAATATACTTCTATGTTCTTTCAAGGGATATTAACTATATGAAAAATAAAAAATTCGTTTTTATAATATATATTGTATTTGTTATTATACTAAATATTCCAATGATGATATTGTTTATTTTAGGAAAAAAAGAGAGGGTACTGTATTTATCATACTTTAAAATAAATCTTGATAATACTTTAGAAATAATGTGTACGATTTAAAAGATTTTTAATAAATTAAAAAATAATTAAAATATAAAGGAATCTATATAATATGTTAAGACAAATACCAGATTATGAATATAAGGAATATTTTAGTAAGAGAAATGATTATTGTTTATTAATACCTACTTGGAATGAGGGAGAAAGAATACAAATAGAACTTAAACGTTTGAAAAATGCTAATATACCTAAAAATGTAGATATATTTTTGCTTGATGCTGGAAGTACAGATAATTCAATAAATGATGATTTTCTTAAAGATATAGGAGCAAGAGCAGTTCTCACTATTAGAATGAAAGGTCAAGCTAATGCATACAAAGCAGGTTTTTCGAAAGTATCTGATGAAAAATATAAAGGAATAGTTACAGTAGACGGAAATAATAAAGATAGCGTAGAGCAGACTATGGAGTTTGTAGACTTATTAGAAAAAGGTTATGATTTTGTCCAAGGTTCAAGATTTATGAAAGGCGGATACCATGAAAATACACCGCTTTTAAGAGTATTAGCTATTAAATTTATATCTAATCCTTTATTATCATTATCTTCAGGATTTAATTATACAGAAACAATGTCTGCTTTTAGAGGTTTTTCTATGAAAATAATAAATGATGAAAGAATAGCTATTTTTAGAGATACATTTACAAGTTGGGAATCTCAGTGGTATTTAGCAAACATAATACCAAAATTAGGTTATAAGGTTATAGAGATACCTCAAACAAGAGTTTACCCAAAAACTGGTAAAGTACCAACTAAAATAAATTTTTGGGGTAATGTGCAAATAATTTGTCAGCTAATAAAAGTAGCAACTGGATATTATAATGTGAAAAAATAATTATATATAAAAAGGATTATTATATGAATAAAGATTCAAAAATATATATAGCAGGACATAGAGGATTAGCAGGATCAGCTATTTTAAGGAAATTAAAAGAAATTGGATATAGCAATTTTGTATTAAGAACTTCATCAGAATTAAATTTATGTAATCAGACTGAAGTGGATAATTTATTTAAATTAGAAAAACCTGATTATGTATTTATGTGCGCTGGTACTGTTGGCGGTATATTAGCTAATACAAAATATCCTGTAGAATTTACTCAAAATAATATATTAATGAGTATTAATGTGCTGCATAATTCATATAAATATAATGTAAAAAAATTATTATATTTAGGAAGTTCCTGCATATACCCAAAGCAATGTCCTCAGCCCATAAAAGAAGAATATTTAATGTCTGGAAAATTAGAAGATACAAATGAAGGATATGCTTTAGCTAAATTAACTGGAGTGTATTTAACATCATATTATCGTAGAGAGTATAATGCCGATTTTATTTCTTGCATACCATCCAATTTATATGGTATTAATGATAATTATGATGAAAATAATTCACATGTGGTTTCATCTTTAATAAAAAAATTTCATCAAGCAAAAATAGAAAATATTTCTGAGGTAATTATATGGGGAGATGGAACACCATTAAGGGAATTCACTTATGTAGATGATTTTGCTGATGCTTGTATATTTTTAATGAATAATTATAGTGATTCAGTACCTGTACATGTAGGTGCTAATTATGAATATAAAATATCTGATTTATCAAGAATAATAGCTAATATAGTCGGATATAATGGTAATATTAAATTTGATGATTCATATCCTAATGGAATGATGAGAAAGATCTTAGACAGTTCGTTACTTCTTAATATGGGGTGGAAGCCTAAAACATCTTTTGAAGATGGATTAAAATTAACATATAAAGATTATATGAATAATTTAAATAAAAATAATATAAGAAAAAATAATATAAGGAATGATTTAATATGAAATATGAATTAGCAACTTTAAGTTGGGATGAAAAAGAAAAAGAAGCAATAAAAAGAGTTATGGATTCAGATATGTATACTATGGGCGAAAATGTATATAAATTTGAAGAAATGTTTTCAAAATATGTAGGCAGTAAATATGCGGTTATGGTTAATTCAGGCTCATCAGCTAATTTGTTAATGGTAGCTTCCTTATTTTATTCTAAAAAATTTAATATAAAAAGAGGCGATGAAGTTATTGTACCTTCTGTATCCTGGGCAACTACATATATGCCATTACAGCAATATGGTTTAAAGCTTAAATTTATAGATATAGATATAGCTGCATTAAATTTTAATTTAGATAAGTTGAAAAGAGCAATAACAGATAAAACCAAAATAGTATTTGCTGTTAATTTGCTTGGTAATCCAAATGATTATGATAAAATAAAAGAATTTATTGGAGATAGAAATATTATTCTTTTAGAAGATAATTGCGAATCTTTAGGAGCTGTATATAAAGGTAAACAGTTAGGTACTATAGGACTTATGGGAACATACTCAACTTTTTTTTCACATCATATGGCTACTATGGAAGGGGGATTAGTAGTAACAGATGATGAAGAATTATATCATATACTGCTTTCTTTAAGGGCTCATGGTTGGACTAGACAATTGCCGAAAAATAATAAATTATGTATAAAATCAGATTATCAATTTGAAGAGAGTTTCAGATTTATTTTACCCGGTTACAATGTTAGACCTATGGAAATGAGCGGTGCTATAGGAATAGAACAATTAAAAAAACTGCCTAAATTTATAGAAGAGCGTAGAAAAAATGCTATTTATTTTATAGATAAATTTAAAAATGACAATAGATTTATCATACAAAAGGAAATAGAACAATCTAGTTGGTTTGGATTTTCTTTTATAATAAAAGAAAATATTAAAATTTCAAGAAAAGATATTATAAACAAGCTTTTATCAAATGATATAGAAGTACGTCCAATAGTTAGCGGTAATTTTCTCAAAAATGAAGTGATAAAATATTTTGATTATGAAGTATTTGAAGATGTAAATAATGCTGAATTATTAGATAAGAACGGCTTTTTTGTTGGAAATCATCATTTCGATATAAAAGACAAAATAGATTATTTGGCAAACATATTGGGAGAATTATAAATATGAAAAAAGCACTTATTACAGGAATAACAGGACAAGACGGTTCTTATTTAGCAGAAATTTTATTAGATAAAGGTTACGAAGTACATGGTATAATTAGAAGAAGTTCATCTTTTAATACTGAAAGAATAGATCATCTTTATAAAGATCCGCATATTAATGATGTAAAAATGTTTCTTCATTATGGGGATTTATCTGACAGTTCCAATTTATCAAGACTATTAGAAAAAATACAGCCGGATGAAATATACAATTTAGCAGCCCAAAGTCATGTAAGAGTAAGTTTTGATATGCCTGAATATACAGCTGATGTTTCAGGACTCGGTACAATAAGATTATTAGATGCTATTAAAGATACGCAAATAAAAACAAGATTTTATCAGGCATCAACTAGTGAATTATATGGAAAAGTCATTGAAACACCTCAAACAGAAAAAACACCTTTTTATCCTAGAAGTCCTTATGCTTGTGCTAAAGTATATTCATATTGGATTACAGTAAATTATAGAGAAAGTTATGATATGTATGCTTGTAATGGTATATTATTCAATCATGAAAGCCCTAGAAGAGGAGAGACTTTTGTTACTAAGAAAATTACGCATGCTATTGCTAGAATTCTTAATAAAGAACAGGATAAATTATATTTAGGCAATTTAGATTCTAAAAGAGATTGGGGTTATGCTAAAGATTATGTTGAGGCTATGTGGCTTATGCTGCAGCAAGATAAGGCTGATGATTATGTTATAGCTACAGGCGAAACACATTCTGTGAGAGAATTTTTAAATGAAGCTTTCGGACTCGTTGAACTTGATTGGAAAAAATATGTAGAAATAGATCCTAGATATTATAGACCTGCTGAGGTTGATATTTTACTTGGCGATCCTACAAAAGCGAAAGAAAAATTAGGCTGGCAGCCAAAAACTACTTTTAAAGAGTTAGTTAAAATAATGCTGGAATATGATTTAAATAATGTTGGTTTGAGTTTAGATAAATTCAAAAATTAATTATTTTATTAGGAGTAAAGAATGAGTAATAAATTAAAATTAAAAAAAAATTTAATTGAGTATTTAGTTTGGTTTATCCCTATTAGAAAATTAAGAAATAAAATAAGAATAGATTCTGTATATTTAAAAGATTTAGGTTATAAGATAAATTATAATCATTATAAAAATACTATAAAAGGTAAAAAAACATTTTTTGTGAGAAATGATTGGCCTGTAAATGAAAAAGAATTTACAAATAATTATTTTTATAATTTAATAAAAGATAATTATATTAGCGATTTGGAAATTAGTTATAACCCAGATATAGAAATTTTTGGACCTATAGGTAAAAGAGATTTTTTAGAAAAGTCTAAAGCAAAAATAAAAATTTTCTATACAAGCGAATGTGTTTCAAATAAAGCTATTTATAAAAGATGGACTGATTATTATGATAATTGTGTTAATCATGTAGATTTATCACTTGGTTATGATAGAATAGATGAAAATAAATATCAAAATTATGTTAGATTTCCTCTTTGGATATTTTATAATTTTGATGGATTTTTAGATAACAAATATTATACCAAAGATGATATTAAAAAAGTTATAGATAATATTAATAATGCTAAATCAAAGAAAAATAAATTTGCTTCATTAATTGCCAGTCATGATCATGACTCTAATAATATAAGAACTATTATGTATAATGAAATTTCTAAAATAGATAATATAAATTGTCCTGGAAAATTATTCCATAATGATGATACATTGAAACAAGATTTTAATGATGACAAAATAGAATATTTAAGAGATTTTAAATTCAATATATGTCCTGAAAATGCAATTAGTGACGGATATATTACAGAGAAACTTTTTGATGCTTTTAAGTCAGGATGCATACCTATATACAATGGTGATGAGAATATAGAACTTGATTTAGTTAATAAGGATGCTTTACTGTTTTTTAGAAAAGATGAAGATAATACGGAACTAGTAAAAGAAATAGAAAAACTTCATAAAGATGATAAATTATTTGATGCTTTCCAAAAACAAATAAAAATATATGATAGTATGGTTGATTATCTTTGGGAAAGAAGAGTTAAAATATTAACTAGGTTAGAAACTCTTATAAATGAAAGACTTAAATAATATTATTTATTTACAGGTATTCTCAAAAATATTTCTGTTCCTATAGAAAGTACATTGCTGTTTAATTTATTCCAAGCTTTTATTTCTGCTATATCAACATGAAATCTTCTTGCAATAATCCAAAGTGTATCTCCGGCTCTGACATGATACATTATATCTTTGTACTCATAATCTGGAGGAGGCAAAGACTCAAAATAAACAAATTTACCTTCTCTTATTCTTTGCTGTTCTTCTTCATATTGAGCCAAATCAACCTGTTTAGCATTATCAAGTCCTTGAATAGGTATCATTACTTGCTGACCTATATTGAGACTTCTTGATTTTAATTTATTTATTTCTACTATTGCATTTATAGGTACACCGTAAAATTTAGAAAGATGTGAAAGAGTTTCATTCATTTTTACTTCATGTCTTCTAAAAGTAACTCTCTCTGAAGCAGGTATTTTAGCAAAAGTTTCATTAAATTTTTCTCCCATTCCTTCCGGAACTCTTAAAGGATATCTAACCATACCAGGAGGAGTTACCCCTCTTGCTAAATGAGGATTTAAAGCTTTCAAGTCTTCAGTATCAGCATCTATCATTTTGGCTATAACGGATAAATCAGCAGCATCATCAACATAAACTAAATCACCTTGAGGAAATACTACTTTAGGCTTATTTACTTTAAAACCAAATTTTTCAGGATTTTTTGCTATTATAACGGCAGCAACATATTTAGGTATATATTCTTCAGTTTCTTTTGGAAGAACTCCTGCTTTTAATAAGTCTTCAAAATCATTGCTTTTTACTTCTCTTATAGCCTTTGATATTCTTCCGCCGCCTGCATTATATGCGATTAAAGCTATTACCCAAGATTTAAAGTTTTTATCAAGCCTTACTAAATGATCAGCAGCGGCTTTTGTAGAACGTTCAGGATCGAATCTGTCATCAGACCAGTAGTTTACTTTAAGATTATATATAGCACCTGTCATGGGCATAAACTGCCAAAGTCCTGCAGCACCCGCATGAGAAACTGCTTGAGGATTAAAATCACTTTCTATTATTGGCAGATAGACTAAATCTTCAGGTACGCCTTTTTCAGCAAATACTTCTTTTATATATGGGAGATATATTTGGGACCTGTCTATAATTTTCTGCATATAGTTTTTCCAGCTTCCCTGATATCTATTTATATAATAAGAAACTCTATCATTTCTGAAATTATTTACATCAAATCCTCTAAGCTCTACAACTTTTATATCTCCTCCAAGTGACTCTCCAAAGATACTAAGTTCGTATAAATTTACCCCGTCTAATGCCTTTCTTATGTACATGTCGAAAGTGTCGCAAGAGTTTGCAAATAACATTATTATTATAAGGAAAATAATTACTATATGCTTTTTTATATTTCTAATAATAAACCTACCTTAAAATTATTGATATATTTAACATTATTATTGAAAGATTTTCAAGTTATTTTTACATTTTAAAATCGGATATTACCGCTAATAAATTTAGTTTATATTAATAGTATGATATTTTTATAGTTTTGTTATGATGTGTAACGTTTTACTATGATTTTATTTTGTGATTTTTGAAAATACTGTTTTATAATATGAAGTTAATAGAGAATATAATTTTCTACATTAACTTCACTATTAATTATTATTTTGAGCAGAATGTTATTTGCTGATTTAAATATTTTTTATTTTCTATTTCATCAACAAAAGCTATGGCATAATCAGCATAACTTATGGCACTTTCACCTTTGGAATTGAAAAGTAATTCATTATGTCCTATATTATATTGTCCTGTTTTTTCTCCGTCAGCTTGGAAATCAGCAGAAGGTGATATGTAAGTCCATAAAACATCTTTTTTACTTTTTAATATATCAAATGCCTTAATAGAACTTACAGCTACACCCATAAAAATATCTGGAAAATCAGGAGTATCTTTTAATATCATAGTATGCTCTTTATTTACATATAAACTTGAAGCACCTCCTATTACCATTAATCTAATATTGGTATTGGCAAGTATTTTACATAAATGCTCTATAACTAATGAATGCTTATCAAGTTCTTTTTCTTCCCATACTCCGAATGCACTTACTACAGTATCAAATTCTTTTAAATCATCTTTTGTCAAATCAAATAAATCTTTTTCTATAACTTTTGCTTTTGAATTATCTATTTTTGTTTTATCTCTTACTATTGCTGTAACATCTAGTCCTCTTTCTAATGCCTCATTCATGATTAATTTTCCGGCTCTTCCGTTTGCTGCTATTATTGCAATTTTCATTTTAATTCTCCTTTTTTATATAAAATAT
>CASGDY010000127.1 GCA_949300355.1 uncultured Brachyspira sp. | reverse complement strand
ATTTATTACATAAAAGCTATGATAAAAAACATCTTAATGAATTAAATAAAATAACACTATATTTAAAAAGCGGTATAATCTTGAGTTTTATATCTATGTACTTAGTGATACTAAATATGATATTTTTAATAATTTACTGTTTAGGTTATTTGATAGTTTTAAATACCCTATCTGTTTTTTTTATTTTCATTAAGATTTGGGTAATTCCTAGAAATGAATAAGGAGGTTAAAAGTGGAATTAAGCGGAAAAATAAAAATCATTATAGAAGCAGATGATGAGGACAGTGATTACTGCAGTAGAAAATGTTTATATTTTATAAATGATAATTACTGCCATTTACCTTCTGTTGTTGGCGGAAGTGATTATTCTAATAAAAATGATTTGAGAACAGATACTTGTAAAATGCTTACATCAGGAGAATTAGAAGAAAAGGAGCTTTAAAAAATGGATAAAACTGTATGTAATTTTTGTGATAGAGAAGTTTCTTCTGAAGAAATTATCACATTAAAAGGTTTTAAGGAAGATTCTTTTTTAGGAGTTAAAGGTAATGTACAAATAATGGATATTCAAATATGTGATAATTGTTTTATTATTATGAGAGAACGAATCGCTAAAAAAGAAATGAATTTAAATACAAATTCTTATTCTATACATAGAATAATTCCATAAATGCTTTGCGGCAGTGATGTTTGAAATAAGTAAATAAAAATGTTTTAAATTAAGTTTTAATGAAAAAAATAAGGAGGTTAATTTTATGTATAGTATGGATCCAAACTAAATAATAATATTATTAAATGCCTTAGCATAAGAATAGACTTTTTAGAAAATAGAGTTGAATTTTTAGAAGAAAATCAAAAGAAAATCTTAAAACTTCTTATAGATACTATAAATACTGATATTAAATCTATAGAACGCTTGTTAAAAAAATCAGATAATATTGATAAATCAGCAGATGTAGTAAGCAAAACATCAGGTAGTATGGTAGATATAGTAAATAATGTTTTTGATATGATTAAGGAAAATGTAGATAGTATAGTAGAGTCAACAAAAAAAATTTAGATAATATTAGTGAAAAGTTTGATGCTAATGTAAATGCTATAGTTAAAAAAGAAGTAAATAGAAAAAACTTATATCCTGATAGAATTAATAGTAGTGTAAGAAAAAAATAAATATTTTTTTGGGGTAGTCAATGGAAAATAATAATAAAAAAAATAGTTCTATAAGAAAGCTGAAAACTTATGCTTCTATGACCAAAAATGATGAATATTTTACGCCTTCTGAGGCAGTGTATCCTATTGCGGAATTATTAAAAAAATACAATATTAATAATATTTTAGAGCCTTGCGATACTAATAATAATTCTAATATTGCCAAAGTATTAAGAGAATATAATTTTAATGTTTACACATCATCTATTAAAGAAAACAACTATATTCTTAATATGCCTATAAAAACAAATGTATTCGTTGTTACTAATCCGCCTTATTCTCTTAAAGATGATTTTATTGAAAAAAGTATTTATCTTATAGAGAAAAATATCATTAATGGATTTGCTTTTCTTCTTCCTACTATGGCTTTACATGGAGTAAAAAGGCATAAGTTTTTTAATAAATTAAATAATTTAGGCTTTAGTATAAAGACTTTAATTTTTGATAAGAGAGTTGAGTTTACTTCTTTTGAAAATATTAAATCATTAAATAAGCCTTGGTTTGATGTTGCTTGGTTTGTATTTATCAAAGAAAAAGAAGTATCTAATGAAGTGAGCTTTGTTAAACTTCAGAAAAAAGAAAAAGATAATTTTGAGCATTTATTAGTATAACAACTATAAGGAGTATTGTATGGAAAGAAGAGATAATATAAAAGACATCATATTAAGTAATATTAATAAAATAGAGGCAGACAAATATTATAATACTTTCGACCTGCTTAGATTATTAGGAACAGGTATTACTCCTACTAGAAACTTTATTACTAAAAAAATACCTATACAACAAAGACATGTTATTATATTAAAAGAGCATACAGAAGAATATAAGGGGCAGAATATATTTAAAAATATATAATAAGGACTTATATATGATAAAAAAAAGAAATACTAAAAAAACTATTGTAGTATCTGGGGCAGACATCATTAAGGCTGTACATTCTGATAATAAAAATATTGACTGTGAGGCTAATTATAAAAAATGTATATATTTTGATAATGGAGAATGTAATCATGATACTGTCTCAAATCTTGATGAGGCAGTGATATGTCCTTATTATCTTATAAATAAAAAAGACTAAATCTTTAAAGTTTTTTTCATTTCATAGGATATATTTTTGAATATATAATTACTTTTTATTACTTTTTTAGCGGAGTTTTTAAATATTGGTCTTTTTCTTATTTTTTTCTTACGGCTTAATATTCTTATAGGCTTTATATCATGTCTTTTTGTGCCTACTCTTTCATATATAGCAGGATCTTTTCCTTTGGGCTTTAATATGAAAAATCTTTTATCTCTTTTTTTTAATCTGCCTTCTTTTATTTTCTCTCCTATTTGTCTAATATTACCCATTTTATTAAATCTATATTCATTTGGTATAATATTAGTATATTTATTTTTTCTTCCGCTTAATGTAGCTATAGGGTTTATAGTTAAAGACTGTCCCCAAATGTTACGGCTTAGCGGCTTTCCAAACTCATGATACTCTTGATATTCTGCGGTGCTTCCTATTATACTTTTTTTATCTTTTTTTGTTGCTTTTTTTACCTGTATTACTCTTAAAGCATATTGATTTCTTAGAGTAAATGTTTTTTGAGTTTCTGCTCTTGCTTCTTTTTGTATTTCAAATGCTGCCTGATTGAGTATTTTTGCTGTTTTTTTCTCTGCGAATTTCTCTAACTTTTTTAATTTTTCTTGAAGTTCTTTGAATGTTATTGTTTCAGCCATAATATTATCCTTTATTAAAAGAATAATATTAAGCGGTAAAATAGAAAGTGAATCAATCTTCTATATATTTTACCCCATTGACTTTAATTGTTTTTATCTGATCTCTTAAATCATAATCTACTATCATATATGCACTAAATTTCCATCTTTCACCTTTTGGATATTCGTTTAAATTATCCATAGCAGTACCTATTCTATTATTATCTCTGTCATAAATAGTAAAATGTATGCTTAAATAACTATAATTGCCTTTATTATTAATTAATACACCTTCAAGAAAACTTCCTGATATACTTAGACTTTCTAAAGTAAACCCGTCTGGTAAATGATTTTCTAAGTTTATTTTTTTATCTTCGTCTAATTTTGAATATGCATTTTTGCTTCTTAATAATTTTTCTAATTCATAATATCCTTTGTCAATCGCATAATCTAATGCTGTGTAACCTTTATTATTTTTAGAATTAATGTCAGATCCATGTTCTATTAAAAGATATGCTATCCCAATATTATCAAGATCCATTGCATAAATTAATGGAGAAGTTTCTAATTGACCATATATTATTGCTTCTATATTTGGATCGGCTCCTCTTTCTAATAATACTTTTACATTGTTTTCAAAATTATTATGAATAGCATAGAATAATGATGTAATTCCAGTCATTTTATCATCTTCTATCATAGCGTTAATATCTGATCCATAATCTAATAATATATTGATAATATTTGTATTTTCCTTTTTAGCGGAAGCTAAAATTAAAGCTGTACCTCCGTTTAATGCTTTTATATTTGGATTAGCTCCATTTTCTAATAATAATTTTACTACTTCATAATGCCCGTTTATTGCAGCATACATTAAACCTGTATGATTGAATTCGCAGCCGCAGTATTCTGTATTTATATCTATTTCTTTATTATTTATATATTCTTTTATAATATCAGTATTTCCGAGTTCGCAAGCTCTAACAAATTCATTAGATGTAACAAATTCATCATTAGTATATAGATTAATTGATAAAATAAAAATAGTTAATAAGGTAAATATTGCTCTTTTCATAATAAAAACTCCTAACTATAGTATATATAAAAAGATATATTAATCAATGAATTATAGTTCATTAAAACAGCGGTACTTAATTGTTTTGTACAACTAAAGCAACATACATTCCATTATAAACAGCTAAACCGCCTGACAATATATAACCTTTTTCTAACATTTTATTAATTTCATGTTCTAATTGTAAAGGATTTCCTGCCATAACTACTTTACATTTTTGCATTTTTTTTCTCCCTCAGAAATGTATTATAAGGATTTTCTAATCTTATTTTTATTGCCTGCTCTGATACATTAAATTCATTCACTAATATTTTGATATTATAATTACTATTAATATATAATTCCTGTATTTTATTTAAAGGCATTAATATTTCTGCGGCTAATTTATTAGCATCTTTTTCAAAAACATCATATAGTTTAGAGCGATACATTACTCCATTACTGCCTTTAGCTTCTGTTAAATTACCATCTAATTCATCTTCTATAATATTACGGTGTAATAAAAAATGTGCTATTTCATGTGCTATTGTAAAACGGCGTCTATGTTCTGGTTCTTTAGCATTTACATATATAGAATATATTCCATTATCATTAATTATGGCTCCTGATACATTATTAGCCATATTAGAAACTCTATAAACTTGTATATTAAAAGAATTAGCTAATTTAATTATAGGAACAGGAATATTTTTTTGATGTTCTAATATTTTTTTTATATTATTTTCTTCTATATCAAAACTCATTTATTCCTCCTCTGGCTGCTCTTCAACCATATCTTTTTTGTTATTTGGCTTTTTATAATTCTTTATCTGTTTATCATGTTCTATCAATTTATTATCTATTTCTTTTAATTTTTCTCTTATTGTAGTAAAATTAAAATATGCCGCTACTACTATACCAATACCTATGATTCCAGTTAAACCTTGTAATATTCCTAAATTAAGCGATAATATATTTATAGTTTGTTCATTATTTTTTTGTTCTATTATAGAGCTTATATTTTGTCCTATATTAAAAAAAGATTTAATATTGATTATTATAACAAATATAATAAAACCAATAATAAGTATACAAAATACTACAATAGTTATATATAAAATATTCTTAAATATTTCTTTTATATTTTCCATAGATACATGATCGTATTATTTTTTTTAAAAATACTTTCTTTATTATTTAAAAATACATTCTATTTTATATTATATAAAAAGTTTAATATAAGTCAAACAGTATTAATATTTTTTATATGCAATATTATTATTTTTTTGAAACATATTTATATATTAAAGAAAAAATATAAGTTAATATAAGAAAAATGGCGGTAATTACTTCTAATAATCACCGCCTAAAACTAAAAACTTAGGAACTTAATTGCATTTATAATAGATTTTCCATATCTTCCCTTTTATCAAATCCTGAATAATGTTCTCTTGCATATTTCTTATATTCTTCCATATATTCTTCATCTTCAAATTTTTCTGGATCGCCTTTATATACATACCATTTATTATTTTCCTCATCTAAGTAGCCGAATGATACACTTTCTATTGAATATTCTCCCTCTACAAAATCATATAATTTATCTGTTATAAACACAAGTTTTAATACAAATCTTTTAAAAAGTGTGTTTTTATCTCCGTCTTTTTTCATAGAAAGCCATTTAAATAATTCTGTAATATTTACAAGTATGAATAATAAAGGTTTTAATAAAGTTTTAATTATTTGCATATTATCCTCCTATTATTGTTATGTTCATTAGCTCACTTGTTTATATAATTAATAACTCTCTCTATTTCTTCAGTTGTAACATAAGGCACTTGTATATGCTCTAATTTTACACTCTCTTTTCTTTTTAGCAAGGCATCACCGTTGCCTATTAAATCCTCTGCTCCTTTATGATCTATTATTACTCTGCTGTCTGTGTTATTAGCAACTGATAAAGCTATTTTTGTCGGCAAGTTTGCTTTTAATTCGCCTGTTATTACTTTAGCACTAGGTCTTTGAGTTGCTGCTATTATATGAATACCCGCACTTCTGCCTAATGATGCTATAGTATTTAATATCTTTTCGGCTTCCTTCTTTATATCTCTATTAAATAAGTCTTGTAGCTCATCTATAATAAGAACTATATAAGGAAGTTTGTTTCCTGCTTTTTTATTGTATTCTTGTATGTTTCTTGCTCCTTTCTTTGTTATTTTATTGTTTCTGTCTCTTAATTCGCCTTCAAGGCTTCTTAATGCTGATATTATATCATCATCATTGTTTAATGAATTATTTATCAAATGCGGAAGTTCATTAAATATACTTAATTCATTTTTCTTGTCTATAAGCATTAATTCTAATTCTTCATCTGTCTTTTTATATATAAGGCTTGTTATGATAGATGCTAAACATACACTTTTACCGCTTCCTGTTTCTCCGGCTATAAGCATGTGCGGTGCTTTGGCTAAATCAATAGCTGTTTTTTCATTATCTGTGTTTATGCCTAAATATAAAGGAAGTTCAAAATTATCATCATTATTTATAACTTCTTTTATTCCGAAATATCTGCTATTATCTGTTTTTATATATTCTATTGCTAATGTCTTAGGTGCGTAGTATTTGTTTAATCTTATATTATCGCCGAATAAACATTTTAAGCTATTTTCTAATGTACTTAATGTATAGCTTTTTATTATGCTGTTATCATACTTGAAAATATAATTAATAGCTATTCTTGATTCTTTCACTTCCTTTGATACTGTATTAATTTTTAATTCTTTTAATATATTTTCTATCTCCTCAATATCTATATAATCATTATATAGAGTTTCTTTGCTTTCATTTAATAAATCAATATTAGGGTAATTATATTCTTTTTTGGTATTCTCCTTCTTATCCTCTGTTATGTCTTCTTTATTTTCTTTCATATATTCTTTATATTCTGTATTTTTATTTTCATCTTTTTTGGCTGTTCTATAAGTATATATCAAATTATCATAATTTCTTTTTTCAATATTTGATTTTTTATTATTTTGAATATATTTCACAAACTTATATATTAAATCAAATATAAAAGCTGCTGCTTTAAAAGAATATTCAATAAAAACTATTAAGCATTGTAATAAAACATTAAAACACATTAAACTACCTATTATCATTCTTATACCTCCTATTATTATTTTTTTAGTATCCATTGTGAAGCTAGCTAATATATAACTAGCTTCACGAAAAAAGGGCTTAATATATTTACGCTGTTTTCAATATCTCTATTTTTGTAGTATCCGTAATATGCCATATATAAGGCTTTCTATACTTATTATATTTTATATTAAATAATGATATTTTCTCATCATCGGTTATATTAAGTCTGTCAATATATTTGATTAATTCTATAGCTTTATAATCAATGATTTTTATACTATTAATATAATCTATAAATCTCACAGTATGTTTTTTAGCTTTTTCTCTTTCAATAAATCTTCTCTGCTGTCTTGTTTGTTTTATTTTTATAGCTTCTTTTTCTTTGTGTTCTTGGTTTTCTTTTGTTTGTACTTCTTTTGTATCAATATCATTTATAAGGTTTTCTAAGTATTGGTTTATTTCTTTCATATTCTCTATTGTAAAAGGCATAATTAAAAATATATTAGTATTATGTATTATTTTTATAGGGGCATTATTTTTATATATTTCAAGTGTCATTTTATTATTATCATCTTTATTTATTATCATAGATAAAATATTTAATAAAAAGTCATGATTAATAGTTAAAGTATAATCTATATTACTGTTTATATTGTCTATAACTATATTTGACATATTCTCTATATTTTTGTATTCTCCTACTGTAAGTATTAAGTTATTTTTATAAAATCTTAATACTATGCATTTACTATTTGTTTTATTTATTTTTTTCAATTTTTGTATAGCTTTTTTTATTTCTATCATCTGTTTATTATCTAATATAATGCTATATAGCTTTTTATATTCATCTTTATATTTTTCATTTTCTTTGCTTGGTATAATACTTTTATATGGCGGATATTTTCCAACTATTAAAGCACTTGTATATATATAATCATTATCTATTATCTGTATACATTCTTTATTAATAGATATATTTACAGTTTCTTTATTATCAATATTTTTGTCTATATTAGAGACATTTTTAAATATAGCTTTTATTGTATATGTTGGTATGATAGCATTATTTAATTTTTTATAGCCTTTATAATC
>CASGDY010000126.1 GCA_949300355.1 uncultured Brachyspira sp. | reverse complement strand
CCAAGAACCATTTTCAATAAATGCCACTTTACGATTCTGATAATTCTTGCTCTTGAGGTGAGCAATAAAACTTTCCATACAAGGGAAAAGTCCGCCATCATATGTAACAGAAGCTAAAACTAACCGATCATAACGAAAAGCATCTTCTACAGCCTCAGCCATATCATCACGAGCCAAATCAGCAATTGCAACTTTAGGAGCACCTTTTGCTTCCAAAATCTCTTTTAACTTTTCTGCTACCTTTTTAGTATTTCCATAAACAGAAGCGTAAGCAATAAAGATTCCCTCATCTTCAGGACGATAGCTACTCCAGATATCATATTTATTAATATAATAGCCCAAATTCTCAGTCAACATTGGACCATGTAAAGCAAAAATCTTTTGAATATCCAAAGTTGCAGCTTTTTTCAGTAAAGTTTGAACTTGTGCACCATATTTACCAACAATATTGATATAATAACGGCGAGCTTCACAATCCCATTCATCATCAACATCTAAAGCTCCAAATTTACCAAAAGCATCGGCCGAGAACAAAATCTTCTCTTTCTTTTCATAAGCAACCATAACTTCTGGCCAGTGAACCATTGGAGCCATAACAAACGTTAAAACATGCTCACCCAAAACCAACTCATCGCCTTCATTAACAACAATTTTACGACCTTCTAAATCAAGATGTTCAAAAAACTGCGGTATCATATTAAATGTTTTCGGATTCGTTACAACCTTAGCATTTTTATATTTATTCAAAAACTGTTCAATATTAGCAGCATGATCCGGTTCCATATGCAAAACAACTAAATAATCTGGCTCCTTTCCGCCCAATACTTCTTCCAGATTTTTGAACCATTCATCTGTTGCTCTTTTATCCACTGTATCCATAACAGCAATTTTCTCATCCATAATAACATATGAATTATAAGAAATACCTTCAGGAATAACATATTGGCCTTCAAACAAATCTAAGGTTTTATCATCAGCTCCAACATAGTAAACTGCATCTGTTAACTTTTTGTTTTGCATAGTTCAACTCCTTTTATAGAAAATAAATCTTTTAGACTATTTAAGCTTTTCTTCAATAATTGCAACAGCTTTTTGAAAGACCTCATCAATACTCAAATCAGAAGTATCTAAAATAATAGCATCTTCAGCGGGTTTCATCGGAGCATCTTGCCGATTAGCGTCACGTTCATCACGCGCTTTAACATCTTTCAAAACATCTTCATATTTAACATCCATTCCTTTTTGCATAAATTCATCATAACGTCTTTTAGCACGCACTTCAGAAGATGCCGTAATAAAAAATTTTACATCCGCATGAGGACAAATCACTGTTCCTGTATCTCGTCCGTCATAAATTACCCCATTAGCCGTTGTTCCATCTGCAAATGTAGGATTTTTAGCAAAATTACGCTGCATATCCAACAACTGAGAACGCACACCGGAATAACTGGAAACAATAGAAGCAGCCTGTCCCCCAATAGATGAACGAAAATCCTTATCTTTAGATAAATCCATCATTGTCGCAAAAGTTAATTGTGCAGCCATTTTTTCAGCGGCAACAGCATCACTCAAGTCTTTAGCTTGCTTTAGCATCATCAGTCCCACTGCTCTATATACCATACCGGTATCAAAATAAGCCAAACCATATTTATCTGCCAATTTTTGAGAAAGAGTTCCTTTACCTGCAGCCGCCGGACCATCTACTGTAATAATCATTTTATTCCGCTTCCCTTAAAGTTAGAAATTTTATCTATTCTTTAACACATATTTACTAATATCATAGCATAAAATAACTTTATACAAAGAATAAGAAGATGCCTCAAACAATTCGTTTATACACCAAAGAACCTTTATCACCAGAAAGCATAATCGCTCTAAGTGAGGAACAAACACATTATCTCAAGAATGTTGTAAAAATTAATAATTCAACACATTTATTATGCTTTGATAATAAAAATGGTGAATTTTCAGCAGAGCTCATTTCTTTAGATAAAAAACAAGGAACACTGAAAATTCTTTGGGTCTGCCAGCGCATCGCGTTATACAGCGCATAATCCGTTGCCGTATCGCAAGCATGCAGACTAATTACCATATCTACCGGCCCCTCAGGCTGATAAGCGGCAATATCGCCGATTTCAAAATGAAGATTGCCATAGGCATAGCGGCTGGCAATTTGCCGGCAGTTCTCAATGACATCGGCTTTCAGATCGAGCCCGGTCATATGCACCTCTATGCCGCGTATTTCTGTTAAATAATAATAGAGCACAAAAGTGAGGTACGATTTACCACAGCCAAAGTCGATAATACGCAGCGCCCGGGTCTGCGGTTCAATGCTTTCGCCGATCAGCTCAATCAGGCGATTGATCTGCTTAAATTTGTCATAGCGGGAAGCAATCACCTGTCCGTTTGGCGTAACCACGCCCAAGTCGATCAGCGGCTGCGGCGCCAGTTCTGCCGGCAGCACATAATGCTTTTGACGGTTCTGACCCGCCGGCGTCTTATCCTGAGCCTTCGCCATGTTTTCCCCCGTGCGGGGGCGTTTTTTAAAAAGTACTTTTCCTTTTTTAGATATTTTTATCTTGAATTTTTTCGGTAAATTTTATATCATATTTTAAAATGCAATTGTGGGAACAATTATGAAAAATAGAATTAGACTCATATTAAGTTTTACAATTCCATACATCATTTTTATATCAATAATAGCCATTATTTTACTTTCAATATTTATTCCTTTAAATAAAGAATTCTATTTCAATAGAATATCATTAAATGTAGAATTAGCAAAAAGTGATATAGAAAGCCGAGTTGATGATATTGTAAACTCTCTAACCTTTTTAAGTTCTTATGCAGAAATAGGTATTAATACCTCGAATATAGCACAAAGTATTACTAATGTAAAAAAATTCGGGAACTATTTTGATGTGTTCTACTGCGATACTGTACCTTATAGCAGAGGAGGTACATTTATAAGTTCAAGAATAACATATCCTAGTAATTATGATCAAACTGCAAGAGAATGGTATCAGAATGCTTCAAAAGATCGGAATAGTTTATATATAACAGCCCCTTATATTGATTTTAATTCAGGTAATTTAGTTATAACATTTATCAATAAGATAATGATTAATAATAGATTAGCCGGATATTTCGGTATAGATTTTGATAATATGAATGCTGTTGTTGGTAACGCCAATAATGATTTTATAGAATCAATAAATGTAGTTACTGAAGACGGATTATATGTAACTCATGAAAAAAATGAGTATCTTATGAATCAGGATATGCTAATTTTTAATGATGATTTATTTTCATCATATAAAAATAATATGCAAGACTCAGGAATATATATAAAAAATAATTATTGGTATACTGTAAGAAAAATTAATAATGCACCTTGGTATATAGCAGTTAGAGGAGATGCTTCGTATTATTTTAATTTAACTAAATATTTAATATTATTTTTAGCTGCTTTTGGAATATTATTTATAATAGGAGAACTTATAATAGTTTCTATATCTTTGATTCCTCTTTCTGACAGATTAGATGATATTATAGTGAGTTTAGAGAGTATGGCTAATGGAGATTTTGCTTCAAGAATCAGAGAGTATAAATTAATGGACAGCAGTGCCAGAAAACTTTCTAATGTTATGGAAAAGATGCAGAGAAATATTGGAAAGACTATGTATAAGATAAAAACAGGAGTTGAGGAGGTTAATAAAAATGGGGAGGCTATAGCAAATGTAAGCATTGAATTATCTAATAAGGCTAATGAACAGAGTGTGTCTTTAAATAATTTAATAGATGCCATCAATGCAATATCTTCTTCTATAGAATATGCCTCTAAAAAAACTGACTATGCAAAGACGATGAGTGATGAATCTTTTGAAAATACTAAAGTTGGTGTTAAGATGATTGGCGAGATAAGAAATAATATGAATGAGATAACAGAGGCAAGTAATCAAATTTCGCATATTATAGAAACTATACAGGCAATAGCTTCGCAGACAAATATACTTGCTCTTAATGCTGCGGTAGAGGCTGCCCGTGCCGGAGATCAGGGCCGAGGTTTTGCGGTTGTTGCAAGCGAAATAAGAAAATTAGCTACTACTGTTTCCCAGGCAACAAAAGATATAACAGGTATAGTTGAAAATGCTGTAACTAAAATAGATAATGGAAGTACTTCTGTTTCAAAAACTTCTAAAACTTTAGATCAAATAGCAAAAAGTGCTGTTGAAACTTCTTCTATACTTTTAGATATATCATCTTCCTCAAATGAAGAGATAGAGCGTATAAATAATATTAATAATGATATAGGAATTATTAATGAAATAATGATAAAAAATGAAGAGCTTTCAAAAGAGGCTTCTGATGCTAGTTCTAAAACTTCAAAGATGGCTGAAGATATAGTAAAAGAATTGTCATTCTTTAAATTTGGTCATAGTAAGTGAAATGAAATAAAAAAATAGTAAAACAATTTAATAATATATATCGTTTTACTATTTTTTTTGATTATATTAAAATTCTATGCTTTTATTAAGTATAGAATTTTTTTTTAACTTTTAGGAAGAAGTTTAACAGGATCTACTGATCTTCCCTGATAAGAAATTTTAAAATATAATTCGCTTCTGTCTATCATACCTGTATCACCGATATTGCCTATATAATCTCCTTTTTTTACTATATCTCCAAGTTTAACATTTATTTTAGAAAGATGAGCATAAGAAGTATTATATCCGTTTTTGTGTTTAAGTATTATAACGGTGCCGAATCCTCTTATATTATCAGCATATTCTACGATTCCATCATCAGAAGCTACAACTTTATCTCCTACATCTCCTAATATATTCACGCCTCTATTTGCAAGTTTATCAGAAGTTACTCCATATCCTGAAATTATTATACCTTTATAAGGCCATATAAAAGAGCTGTCAGGCAATATAGAATCATCATTAAAAGAATATGGAATCATTTTTGCAGTTTTTACTTTTATATTTGCTCCAACATATAACTTATATTCATTAGCATTTTTTATATTATTAAGCTGCATCAAATCTCTTAAATCCATTTTATGTTTTTTCGCTATGGAATACAAATTATCACCGCTTTGTACTTTATAATTTGATACTACTAAAGTGGTTGTTTTTTTAGGATTAGAATATACTTTAAGAGTATCTCCAACTTTCAAAATATATTTATCATTTATATTATTTATAGAGTATAATTCTACTAAATCCATTCCTCTTGCTAAAGCTATTTCGCTTAATGTATCTCCGCTTTTTACTTTATAATTTTCTAAAGTTCTGTATGCTGTTGCTTGTGAAGAACTGCCTATATTAACATTATCATATATTTTTAAAGTATCTCCGACTTTAAGTACATAATTATTTTTAAGATTATTTAACTGAAGCAAATCTTTCAAAGACATAGAATTTTTTAATGCTATCTCTCCAAGAGTATCTCCATTTTTTACTTTATATGTTTTTATAGTTTTACTTTGTGCATTAGATGTATTTATTCTTGAGTATATTTTTAATTTTTCGCCTGTTCTTAATTTGTATTTTAAAGGATCATCTATATTATTAATTTTTAAAAAATCATTTACACTAATATCATTTTGAAATGCTATTCCGTATAAAGTGTCTCCGCTTTTTACAGTATAATATTCTATTTCTTTTTCTGTATCTTTTTCATTATTAGTATTTGAATTATTTTCTTTTTTAGATGATTTAACATACATAGTTTTACCTACATATAGCTTGTATTTATCAGGATCATCTATATTATTGATTTTTAAAAATTCACTTGCAGTCATACCATGAGAAAAAGCTATTCCATATAAAGTGTCTCCGCTTTGTACTTTATAAGTATCATAACTTTCCGTATTATTACTATTATTTATATTGTTTGAAGATGAATTGCTTTCTTTTTGATTATTTGCTACTTTAAGAGTTTGTCCTACTCTAAGATTGTATTTATTGGCATCTTTAATATTATTTATAGCTAGAAATTCATTAGCTGTCATGCCATGAGCGAATGCTATACCAAATAAAGTATCGCCGTTTTGTACTTTATAATCTTTATATGAGTTTCCTTCTTCTCCTTTCAAGCCGAAAACTTTATTATCAGTATCATATACAAGGGTATAGCCTTTGTCTTTGACTTTTAAAACTTCTCCTACTTTAAGATTATATTTATCAGGGTCTTTAATATTATTTACTTTTAAAAATTCATTAGCACTCATATCATGAGCAAATGCTATACCAAATAAAGTATCACCGTTTTTTACTTTATAATCTACATAATCAGCAGCAAAATTTAGAGAAGCAAAAGTGCATCCTATAATGGAAGCATATTTAAAAACATTTTTCATAATTAGTATTTTCAGTTCAATCAAGGCTTTAATTTGCTATTTCGAAAACTTCATCTACAAGCGGGTCAGAAGGCATAACTGTGACTGTTACCTCTTTGACACTTGACATCTGAGGTCCTATCTTTATTTTTTCTATAAACTCGTCAATATCATTTTTAGTCTTTAAATATCCGACTACTTCTACAGAACCGTCATAATTATTCCATACTTTTCCGCCGACTTTCATTTCATCGGCCACCTGTTTTGCATAGTATCTGAAGCCTACGC
The DNA here is from genome assembly GCA_949300355.1 of uncultured Brachyspira sp. Lineage (GTDB taxonomy): Bacteria > Spirochaetota > Brachyspiria > Brachyspirales > Brachyspiraceae > Brachyspira. Next base: position 1,619 of record CASGDY010000126.1, on the reverse strand, counting down.
CTTGAACTCTTCCTTTTAATATAATATCTACTTTAAACATATATAAATTATCGGAAATATATTTTATTGAATTTAAATCAATAAATAAAAATTGACAATTTACACAAAGGGTTATAAAATACTGAAAATGTATGATATAGAAATTACTATAAAAAATATTGATTTAAAATTTACCTCGAGTGATAAATTATTTTCGCCTAAAAATATAGATATAGGAACATTATCTATGATTGATGAGGTTTGTTTTGAAAATGAAAATAAAATTTTGGATTTGGGATGCGGATACGGTTTTGTAGGAATATTAGCGGCAAAAATAATAGGAGAAGATAAAGTAGTTATGTGCGATATAGATTCTGAAGCTGTAGAAGTATCAAAGCATAATGCTGTTTTAAATGATGTTTCAAATATTAATATTATTCAAAGCGACGGATTAAAAAATATTATTGATAATGATTTTTCTATGGTACTTTCAAATCCTCCTTATCATACAGACTTTTCTGTGGCAAAACATTTTATAGAATCTGGATTTTATAAATTAGCATTGAACGGTAAATTTATAATGGTAACTAAAAGGCTTGATTGGTATAAGAATAAACTTTCATCTGTATTCGGAGGAGTAAGAGTAAAAGAAAGAAATGGATATTATATTTTTATATCTGAAAAAAGAAACATGCTTGACTCAAATAAATTAAAGAAAAAATTAAAAAAAGAAAATAGAGAAATTATTAAAAGTATGAAATCGGGTAAAAATAATTATAAATGACCTATTATAGGAAGCCCTGTAATATAGAAGAATATAACATTTGCCAAAAGTCCTATTAAAGTACCAAAAATTATACCGAATACCACATCAAAAGGATAATGCAGTCCTACATATACTCGGCTGAATGCTATAAGAGAGGCTATAGGGTAAAACAGCAAAGCAGAATATAAACTATAACTTCCCATAGAAAATGATACTGAAAAAGCTACCATAGTATGTCCTGACGGAAATGAATGCTTATCAGGCGGGTACATAATAGGTACTTTTTCATGCTTTTTATAAGGACGAGTTCTGCTGAAAAAACTTTTTATATATAAAAATAAGAATATACATATAAATATTCCTGTTACAGCTCTTGAAAAATATAAACCTGCATAATCTATTCTAAACATATAGAATATTAAATAAATAATCATCCATATGTATCCGTCTCCCATTCTGCTCATAAATTTCATAAAGCTTTTTACAGGGCCTTTTCTATTATCTTTGAATATTTTTAAAAATAATTTGCTATCTATATTGGACATAAATCTTATTAATGGAAGATTATTTATATAATTGATTCTTTTCTGTTTTCTTCTTTTTTTTAGAATTTTTTTTATTTTTTTTCTAATTTTTCTTCTTGTTTTTTTATGATTTTTGGGATTATCATCATTAATGTTATTTTGTTCATTTTCCATAAAAAGAAGTCCAATTGAATGATTTATAATAAAATACCATAAAATATAAATAAATCAACTATTAAAAAATATTAGAATTGCATGGGTGCCATACATATTGCATTTAAGTATTCCTTATCTTTTTGAAGTATAACATAGGTGTATCATAATTTAAAGCTGAATGTATTCGTTTATGA
>CASGDY010000125.1 GCA_949300355.1 uncultured Brachyspira sp. | reverse complement strand
AGGCATGATAATGTTACCTCCTATTAACTTATTAATACTTTTTTCTAAATCTTTAGTAGTAAAAAAATCAATCCAAGATAAAAGTTTATTTTTATTATACTCTATTATCATAAATAAAAATTGTTCGCTCAAAGTCTCCGACAAGTAAACTTATCGGACGCTCACAATTTTTATAATTAGTTTATTAATATCTTTATACAAATATTTTATCTTACAAAATGTATCTGAAAATCGTCCAATCTAAGAGCGGTATTATAAATATCTGCAAAAAAATAAAAAACTTGTGAGCATCTAGTAAATTTATTTACTAGATGATAAAAGCGAGCAAGTTTTTTATATATAAATAATATAAAACATTTATGCTCTTTTTTTATATCGGTTTCGCTTCCAATATCTAAATTAAAATTGATAAAACTAATACTAATCATTTGACTTATATTAATATAATTTTCATTTTCTTTTAATTCAGAAGCTACATTTTTTGCTATGTAATACAATATTCTTTTTATAAAATTATTATTTCCAACTAGCTGTATTTCAATAAGTATCTTTTTACCATCTTTAGTTTTTGCTTTAACATCAGGCATCTGCCCACCTTCTGTGATATAGATTCTTTTAAATTTTTATTTTTAGGTAAGTTGTAAGGATTAATTATTTCAAGATTGCTTACAGATTCAAGACCAGCATCATTCAAAACGGCATTAACAATGTTTTCTAATATATCCTCATCCCCTTCAGTTCCTATTAAATATCGTACAAATAAATCATTAAGTCGGTTAATCTCTTTCATACTTTTATTATACTAAAAACATTCCAATTTGTAAAAGTTTATAATTCTAACTAAAATAATTCCTAATTTTTTAATATAAATAGTCATAAAAATATATTTTTTTACATTAAAACTTGACATCATATTTTTGTATAGTATAATAACAAATACGGTATGTTAATATAAAGAGGTATAATATGACTGAATTGACAGATAAACAAAGAGATATTTTTAATTTTCTGCAAAAATTCACCAATGAAAACGGCTATCCTCCTACTGTTAAAGAAATAATGGTTCATTTCAATTTCGCTTCTCCTACTGCAGTAACAACTCATTTGACAGCTTTGGAAAAAAAAGGATATGTAAAAAAAACAGGTAAAAGGGCAAGAGGCAGTGTACCTATAGACACTTCAGGAAAAGGAAATCATAATATGATAAAAATTCCTCTTCTTGCTAATGAAGTTAAAGCAGGTCTTTTAATGGATGTTGCAGATGAAACTGTAGAAGAAACTTATTCGCTTCCTAAATCTATAGCACAAGATGAGAATAATTTTCTTATGAAAGTAATTGGTGATTCTATGATAAATGCTCATATAAAAGAAGGTGATATGGTTTTAGTTCACCCTTCTAATGAAGCTGATAATGGTGATATTGTAGTTGCTAAAATAGATGACAATGGAAATGAAGAAATAACTATTAAAAGGTTTTTCAGAGAAAAAGACTGTATTAAATTAGTATCTGAAAATAATAATTATCCTCCTATAGAAAGAGAAAGTGTAACTATAGTAGGTAAAGTAATAGGCTTAATAAGATTAAAAATATGATTGATGATAATAAAAAAAGGGGGCTTTTGAAAGCTCCCTTTAATTTTGCATTTTTATAAATATTATCTGTAATTTGTAAACTGCAAAGGTATAGGATAATCTTTTCCCTTAATCATAGTAATAACAGCCTGCAAATCATCTTTTTTAGCTCCTGATACTCTGATTTGTTCATCTTGTATGCTAGCCTGAACTTTCAATTTCATGTCTTTAATATCTTTAACTATTTGTTTAGCTAAATCTTTATCTATACCATGAACTATTTCATTAATCTCTCTTATAGAATCTCCGGCAGCTTTTTCTTTTTTCTTTTCTTTTAAGCACTTTTGATTTAATCCTCTTTTAATGAATTTCTGAAATAAAATATCTCTAACCTGATTAAGAACAAAATCTGCAGGTGCTAATATAGTTATTGTTTTTTCGCCTTTATTTAGTTCAATTTGTATATTCTGCCCTTTGAAATCGAATCTATTATCTATTTCCTTAACAGCAACATTAACGCAGTCATCTATAACCTGCATATCAACCTCAGAAACTATATCAAAACTTGGATCTTTTGCCATAATTAAACTCCTTTAAAAATATAATATTTATAACTCTGCTACAGAATTATATTAAATTCAAGCAATAATTTTTATATAAAAGCAATATTACTTTTCGGTATTTAATAATTTTTTATAAAGTTTAGTATATTCCAAAACAGTTTTATGAAGAGAATAATCTTTGCTCATAGCATTAAATATAAGCTTATCCCAAACATCTTTTTTATTATAATATAAATCGAAAGCTAAGTCCATAGTATCAACAAAACTTTTTACAGAATATTCATTGAAAACAAATCCTGTAGCCTTATTAACACTTTTATTTCCGCTGTAATTGACAACCGTATCTTTAAGCCCTCCTACCGCATGAACTATAGGAATGCTTCCATATTTCATACTATATATTTGATTAAGTCCGCAAGGCTCAAAACGGCTAGGCATTAAATACATATCGCTTCCGGCTGTTAATCTATGTGCTAATGATTCATCAAAAGTAAATAATATTTTTATATTTTTAGCTCTTCCAGCCCTTTTAGTAAATTCATTTTCAAAATCTTTGAAATAATTATTCTTGCTGAAAAGAAAAATAAAGTTAGCATCATAAGTAGAAATTTCAAAAAATGAAGAATATATTAAATCAAGTCCTTTCTGCGGATCAAATCTTGATATCATAGTTACAAGAGGATAATTTTTATTTGAAAATCCCAATTCTTTATACAAAGAATTTCTTATGAGTTTTTTCTTCTCAACTGAATTAATATCATAATTAGTTTTTATAAGCTTATCAGTTTCAGGATTCCAAGCTTCATAATGTATTCCGTTAAGCACTCCGTATAATTTTTGAGATATTCCTTCAAGAAGGCTATTCATTCCGCATCCAAATTCTTCACCCTGTATCTCCTTAGCATAAGAAGGACTAACTGTCGTAACTATATCTGAAAGTATAATACCAGCTTTAATAAAACTTACATTTCCATAAAACTCTAATCTGCTATGTACAAAAAATTTCCAAGATATATTAAGAAGAGTATATATATCAGAAGAGAAATTACCCTGATAAGCTAAATTATGAATAGTAAACATTACTTTTAATTTTTTCAAAGCCTCTTCATCATTATAAACTTCTTTTATATAAAGAGCTATCAAAGCCGTTTGCCAATCATGAATATGAACTATATCCAATTTAAAATTTTCTTCTTTATACAAATATATTATTAATTGAATGACAGCTTTTGAAAATAATATGAATCTGCTTGCATTATCAGTATAGTCAATACCATTTTCAGAATACAATCCGTCTCTTTTAAATAAATTATCCTGCTTTATAAAATAAATATTCACGTTATCATTTTCAGGATGTTTTATTCTGACTGCTTCTGCTTTTATTGTTTCTTTTCCATGCTCTATTTCAAATTCAGCTATAATATCTTTTTTGCTTATTAATTTATAATTTTGTTTGTATAAAGGTATGACTAAAGATGCATTAATTTTAGAAGAACCTAATTTAATGGAAGATAATTTCAAAGGTAAACTTCCGGCAATATCTCCTAAACCTCCTGTTTTAGAAAATGGATATGCTTCACTGGATACCATAAATATATTCATAAATTACTTCCATAAATATTTTTAGTATAGTATAGTTATATATCTTTTAAGCTGAAAAATCAAGTAATATATAATTTTTTACCATAAATTTATAATATTGTTATTATTTAAATAAGTACAAAATAAAATCAGGAAAATAATATGAAATATTTTAAAGAATTAATTAAAAATTATAAAGTTTCAAAGGAAAGTCAATTAACAAAAGAATGCTTAAACACGGAAATAAAAGGGGTAGCATATGATTCAAGATTAATAAAGAAAAATTATTTGTTCGTTGCTATTAAAGGCGTTAAAGATGACGGACATAAATATATAGAAAATGCAATAAATAATAAAGCAGGCATTATAATATATGATAATACCGCAGATAAAAATTTTATAAAAGGATTACAAGATAATCATAAAGATGTACATTTTGTTGCTGTGAAAAATCCTAGAGAATGCCTTGCATATATTTCAGCAAAATTCTTTGATGAACCTACCAAAAAAATAAATACAATAGGAATAACAGGAACTAATGGAAAAACTACTACTACATATTTATTAAAATCTGTACTTGAGGCTAATAAAAGTAAAACAACTTTAATAGGCACTATCAAAAATATGATAGGAAAAACAGAAATAAAAACTAATCTTACCACTCCTGAATCTATTGATTTAGAAAGCATATTTGATAAGTCATTAAAAAAAGGAGTATCTCATATAGTTATGGAATCATCATCTCAGGCACTTGCTATGAATAGATGTGATTATTTGAATTATGATACTGCAATCTTTACTAATATCACAGAGGATCATCTTGATTATCATGGAGATATGCAGAGTTATCTCAAAGCAAAATTAAAACTATTTTCATTATTAAAAGAAAGCAGCAAAAAGAAAAAATTAGCAATAGTAAATATAGATACTGATAATTTTAAACAAATATCTAATCATATAAAAAAATTAGGAATAAAAATGGTTACTTATGGAATCAATGAAAAAGCTGATTATTATGGAAAAGTTATTTCATTGAATTCTAAAAACACAGAATATGAATTCTATGCTAAAGGTAAATTTATATCAAAAGTAAAATTATCAATGCTTGGAAGATTCAATATTCTAAACTCTCTTTCAATTTTAGCTTATGTTTGCGAGAATAAATTGGATATAGAAAAGTCAATAAAAGCTATGAGAAAAGTTCAGGTAGCTGGAAGATTTGAAATAGTAACCAAAGAAAAGCACCCATTTATAGTAGCTGTTGATTATTCACATACTCCGGACAGTTTAGAAAATATTTTAATAGAGGCTAGAAAATTAAATCCTAATAGAGTCATATCAGTATTCGGATGCGGAGGAGATAGAGATAGAAAAAAACGTCCTATAATGGCAGAAATAGCTGAAAAATATTCTGATATAGCCATACTTACAACTGATAATCAAAGAACTGAAGATATCAATCAGATAATGAATGATATCGAAAAAGGATTCAAAAATAATAATTATAAAAAAATTATTGATAGAAAAGAAGCTATATTTGAAGCTGTAAAAGAAGCTAAAGAAAATGATATAATTATAATAGCCGGAAAAGGACATGAAACTTATCAAATATTCCCTGATAAAACAATACATTTTGATGACAGAGAAGAAGCAAGAGAAGCTTTAAAAAAATATTATCCTAATATTTAAAAAAATATGAGCAGACAATAATTTGATTATATTGCCTGCTCATTTATGTATATGAATTATAATTACATTCCAAACATACCAAGTATAGAAACTAATATATAGTCAGTTATAAGTATTATCATAAAACTATAAACAACGCTTATAGTAGTAGCCTTACCTACACCTTCAGCACCGCCTGAAGTTCTAAATCCATAAAAACAAGATATAATCATAACTTCAGCACCGAATATAGTAGACTTTATTAAACTACCTACAAAGTCGCCTATACTTATTACTGAAATAGCTCTGTCGAAATAATGCATAGGATCGCTATGTAAAACGAATACAGTAACAACAGCTCCTCCCAAAACCCCTATAACATCTGCAGAAACTGTAAGCATAGGAAGTGATATAACAGCAGCCCAGAAACGAGGAACAGCAACATATTCTATAGGATTAGTATATAAAGTTTTTAAAGCATCCAACTGCTCACTTACCTGCATAGTACCAATCTCAGCTGTAACAGAACTTCCAACCCTTCCTGCAAATATCAATGCAAGAAGCATAGGAGATAACTCTTTAACCATAGCTTTACCAACCATAGAACCTACGAATTGAGATATACCTTTCAATACACTATCAAGAACTACAGCTATCTGCAATGACATAACCATTCCTGTACAAAGCACAGTAACTGCAGCAACAATAAATGAATCAACTCCCATTCTTATGATTTGTTCTTTTAAAAGTTTAAAAGAGAATGTCGGTCTGAATGTGTATTTAAACACTTCTAAAATAAGAGTTGCAAATTCTCCCAAAGTTGCTAAAAAAAGTGTTATCTTACTTTTTATACCCTTTCGTAATTCTATTTTCATATCAAATAATTCCATAATAAAATTACTCCTTATAATTAAGACTCGCTGCTATTATAAATATTTTCAAATCTAGTTTGATCTGCTATAAAGTGAAGCGGTATGCCATCATGTATAGCACCATTTCTATGTTTTGCAAGTATTACTTCAACTTGATTAGTTCTTTCATCTATTACTTCATCATCTTTGCCTTCTTTATTAGGCTTTTGTCTATGCAAGAACATAACTATATCAGCATCTTGTTCTATAGAACCTGACTCTCTCAAATCTGAAAGTCTTGGTTTATCCTGTCTTTGTTCAACGGCTCTTGATAACTGTGCCAAAGATATAACAGGTACATTAAGTTCTTTTGCTAATGCTTTAAGTCCTCTTGAAATATCTGCTATCTCCTGCTCTCTTGTACCATTTCTTCTAGCATTAGAACCGGAATGAATTAACTGCAAATAATCAACAACAATTAATTTCAAATCTATTTCTTTGCCTGTTGTTTTACTCATTTCAGCAAATTTATATTTCATTTGCCTAGCCTTTCCTCTTATTTCCATAATAGTTAATTGGCTTGAATCATCTATCAATAAATTTGCCTGAGATAAGCTATTAAAGGTTTGTCCGAGTTTAGTCCATTCCTGTTTCTCTAAATCTCCGGATCTTATCCTAGATAAACTTATTCTAGCCTTACTTGCAATCAATCTTTCTACAAGCTGCATTCTGCTCATTTCAAGAGAAAAGAAACCAATACCGAAGTTGGAAGTTTCTATATTTGTAATGACATGTTCTATTATATTCAAAGAAAAACTTGTTTTACCCACTGAAGGTCTTGCTGCCAATATTATTAAATCTGAAGGCTGAAAACCATGTGTAACTTTATCAAGTGCTATAAAACCGGAAGGTACTCCTGTAACAGTACCTTTATGTTTTTTTCTGCTCTCTATTGTAGTTAAAGCTTCATAAAGTAAATCCCTTATATGAATAAAATCATTATCAAGTCTTCTTTGAGTAACTTCAAATATTTTCTTCTCAGCAAAATCAGCAATATCTTTAGTTTCAGCATCTTTTGCCTCATAAGCTGATTTTTGTATATCCTGAGAAACAGTTATCAAATCTCTTAATAATGATTTTTCTGCAATAATTTCAGCATAATATTTGGCATTTTGATGAAAAGGAGTTCCATCTATAATACGAATCAAATATGCTTCATCATTTTGAATGATTTTTTCAAATAAACCATTTTCTTTAAGATATCTCAAAGTTGTTTCTGCATTGATGGCTATTCCTCTATTATGCATTTCTAAAATGCTTTCATAGAGCATACGATTTCTTTCACTGTAAAAATCAGTAGATTTTATTTTGGATATAGCGACAGATACAGCCTGAGAACTTTGAAGCATGGCACCCAATAGAGACTCTTCAGCCTCTATTGAGCAGGGTGTATTATTCATTAAATATTATGCCTATTAATTGGATATTAGCTTTTTACTTAAGCTTCAGTAGATGCTGTTTCAACTGCTGCATTATTTTCTTCTTTAACTTCTTCTGCAGCTGGATTTTCATCTACATTTACAACTTTAATTTTGATATTAGCATTAACGCTATGGTATAATTTGATTTCAACTTCAAATTCACCTAATTCTTTTATATGTTTTTCCATATGAACATCGCGTTTGTTTATATCAATTTCTTTTTCTTTCAAAGCATCAACTATAGTTTGTTGGCTTACTGAACCATATAATTTGCCGTTTTCAGCAACTTTCATAGGTATAACAACAGTAATGTCTACAATTTTACCTTTTAATATTTCTGCTTCCATTTTTCTTTTAGCTCTTTTCTTTTCTAAGCTTTTTTGCATTTGAGCTAAAGTTCTTAAATTAGCAGCATTTTTTACTACTGCTATATTTCTTGGAATAAGGTAATTTCTTGCATAGCCGTCTTTTACTTTACATATATCACCTTCATAACCTAATGATATAAAATCTTTTTTTAAGATAACTTCCATTTGCCTTCTCCTTGAT
>CASGDY010000124.1 GCA_949300355.1 uncultured Brachyspira sp. | reverse complement strand
AAGTAATAAATGGAAACGTGAATTATCAATAGCATTAGCAGAGAACTTTCATCTGTTTGAAAATTGACAAAATATAGTTGTTTAGGTATATACTAAAAATTTTTAATATATTAAATTAAACATCAACTATCAATATATATTTTCTTTTTAATAAAAATATATTATATAATAGATTTATTTTTTATATTATTATAAAATAAATCAGTATAATTTTTATAAAAGGGTATTTAATGATAAATTTTGATGAATTAATAGACAGAAGAAAAACTAATAGTATAAAATGGACTAAAGCATTCGGAGAAAAACCTTTAAAAGAAAATCAAATTCCTATGTGGGTTGCTGATATGGATTTTAAAGCTGCTCCTGAAATAATAGAAGCAATAAAGAAAGAGGCAGATTTTGGTATTTTTGGTTATTTTACTTATGATGAATATTATGAATCTGTTATAAAATGGCATAAAGAAAGATATAATTGGGATATAAAAAAAGAATGGCTCAATTTCACACAAGGATTAGTACAAGGATTTAATATAGCAATATCTGCTTTAACAAGACCCGGTGAAAACGTATTAGTTTTAACTCCTACTTACTACCCCATGTTTGCAGGAATAAAAAATCAAGGCTGTCAAATAGTTGAATCCAATTTAATATATGATGATAATACTTGCAGATATACTATAGATTATGAAGATGCAGCAAAAAAAGTAAAAAATCCTAATCTAACAGCCGCTTTAATAGGCAATCCTCATAATCCTACAGGAAGACTTTATTCTATAGAAGAATTATCAAAATTAGCTGATATATTAATAGAAAACAATGTTAAAATGATTTGCGATGATATTCACTGCGATATAATAGTTGATCCATCAAAAAAATATACACCATTAGCATCTATAGAAAAATACGCCAATCATATAATTTCAATGAATGCTCCTTCAAAAACTTTCAATTTAGCTGGAGCAAAGGCATCAAATGTTATAATTCAAAATGAAGAAATAATGAGAGCATATAAATTCCAAATGGAAAGATTCTGCGTATCTGTTTCTATATTATCATTAGCAGCTTGTAAAACAGCATATTCAAAATGTGCTTATTGGGTTGATGAGATGAAAAAATATGTTTGGGGCAATTATAATTATATTAAAGACTATATAGAAAATAGTATATTAAAAGATTATATAAAAGCTGTGCCTTTAGAAGGTTCTTATTTGATGTTTGCTGATAATAAAAATTTAATGAAAGAATTCAATATGAATCAGGAGGATTTAAATAAATTCTATTATGATTCTTGTAATTTATCATTAGATGAAGGAGATGCTTTCGGAAAAGCTGGAATAGGATTTATGCGTTTTAATTTAGCCACTCAAAGATACTATGTTGAAAAGTCTATGAATAATATATCAGAAGCTGTAAAAAAATTAAAAAAATAAAATAGGAGTTATAAAACATTATGGATATAGAAATAGTAGAGAAAGAGGATTTTGAAGTTATAGGAAAAGTAGCCGAAGGAGAAAGCGAAAAACATTCAAAATGGGTATTACCTTTGTGGCAGGAATTTAATAAAAATATTAAAGAAATAATTAATTTAGTAAAGATTGATGAAAACAATAATTTATCTGGTATATGGGGAATAATGAATGATGTAGATGAAACATTTGCCCCTTGGGGAGAAAGAGGTAAATATATGGCAGGTGTAGAAGTGAAAGAAGATTCCATTCCGCCTGAAGGCTGGAAAAAATGGAATATTAAAGGCGGTAAATTCATAAAAGTAAAATGCAATATAGAAAATTACAGCAAAATATTTACAAATGTAGTTGAAAATTATGCTCCAAAAAACGGATATATAATAATAGGAAATGTAATGGAATATTATATACCCAACAGTAAAGATTTTTATCTATTTTTTAATATAAAAGGAAATTAATATGCTTGAAAAATTAGTGATAGCAACAGCAAATCAACATAAATTAAAAGAAATAGAATCTCTATTTAAAGGAACTGTAATAAAAGATATATTATCAATGCCTTCAGATATAGGCGAAATAATAGAAGACGGAAACACATTTATAGAAAACTCACTTATAAAAGCAAAAACAGTATATAATCATACTAAATTACCATCTTTGGCAGATGATTCCGGACTATGCGTTAATGCTCTTGGAGGAAAACCCGGAATATATTCGGCAAGATACGGCGGAGAAACATTAGGATACAAAGAAAAAATGCAGATGCTTTTAGATGAATTAAAAGATAAAAATGATAGAACAGCATATTTTATCACTTCTGCTGTATGCGTATTAGATGATAATTATTATATAGCAGTTGAAGGCAGAGTTAATGGAAAAATCATAGAAAATCCGAGAGGTTTTGAAGGCTTCGGTTATGATCCTATATTTCAGCCTGAAGGATATGATATTACTTATGCTGAAATGAGTTTAGAAGAAAAAAATTCTATGAGTCATAGGGCATTGGCTATGAATAAGATGAAGGATATTTTATCTAGTATTTATCATTATTAATATGAGGGTACAATATTGAAGCATGTTACTGATATAAAATATCAAAATAAAAAAGATATAATAAAACTACTATATAAAAAAAATATTATGTCTAAAAAAAGAATAGCTGCAGAATTAGAATTATCTCCTTCTGTTATCACCAAATTATGTACAGAATTAATAAAAGAAAATATATTAATAGAAATGGATACAATAGACAGCAAAAAATTGGGAAGAAAAGAGGTAGAGATAAAAATAAATCCAAATTATAAAAAATGCATAGGCGTAACAATAAATCATATAGAAACTGATATTTTACTTGTGGATATGCAGTTTAAAGTTATAGAAAAAGTATCTTTCAAAACCAGCCAAAACTATGAATCAGATTTATTAAAAATAGTTAGTACAGTAAAAGAAATTATATATAATTATTCTCTTAATAATGAAGATATTCTTGGAATAGGAATAAGCATAAAAGGAAATACTGATGGTATATATTCATATTCAGGTATTTGGGGAACAAAAGTCAATATAAAAGACTATATAGAAAACAATTTAAATATACCAACGGTTATAGATAATGGTATAAGATGCAGTGCTTTACTTGAACAATTATACTCTAATGAAGATAATTTCATGTTTATTAAATATATGGAGCCGGGAATTGGAGGGGCTATAATATTAAACGGCAGTATAAAACGCGGTGAAAATAATTTAATAATGGATTTCGGACATATGATAATTGATACCGATTTGGATTACTGCCCTATTTGTAAAAGAAGAGGCTGTTTAGAAAGTATTATATCTATTGAAAAAATTCTCATTAATATAAAAAACAATTTCTCTAAAGAATTCTGCCCTATTCTATGGGAAATATGCAGCGGAGAAAAAGAAAACATAAATATGATAAATATAATAAAAGCAGCAGATAATGGCTGTATAAATATTAATAATATATTCAAAAAAAATGCTCAGTATTTTGCATTATCTTTAATAAATACATATTCTATTATGGATGTAAATAAGATAATAATTATAGGAGATCTATTTTCATCAAAACGTTTTGTATCATATTTTAGAACCGCTATAGAAGAATATCAATTAACAGATATTTACGATAAAATAGAATTGCATTTTCATGAAAATGTACTTCTTTCTCCTGTAGCTTTACTATTAAATGAATTTTTATTTTAATTGGGTATATACCCTATTCTATATACCCAATTAACAATAAATCTTTATTTTTTTTCATCATTCAATATTTTTTTTCTGACAGCATTAATCATAGGAAGTCCTGTATCATAATCAAGCTGACGAGGTTCATTTTCTTCATTTTCTCTCTGTCTTGTATAACCATCATTATTCCAATTAGGTACTTTATCTTTTCTCCAAGGTCTTGCTGCCCATTGATATCCTCTGTATAAATCCCTTGTTCTATTCATATTATCCAAAAGTTTATCATGAAGTTTATTTCTAACCTCTTTATAGCTTTCATCATTTATAAGATTATTAACTTCATAAGGATCTTTCTCTAAATCATAAAACTCATCACTGTCTAATAAATTAATAACAAGTTTATATCTGTCATCAACAACAGCCCTCATCATCTGAAGTCCGCCGAAACCATCATGATCTACTTCATACCTTGTAAATTCCAAAAATACCTCATCATTTATTCGCACACTAGGATCTTCTATTTGCTTTAACATACTCTTTCCTTCAAATGCTTTAGGTATTTTTACATTCATATAATCTAATATAGTAGGTGCTAAATCTATATGAGAAGCAGGATAAGACACAGTTTTTCCTTTTTCTTTATATTTAATTATAAGAGGTATATTAGCTATTTCTTTATAAGCACATGCATTTTTCATCTGAAGTTTATGAGCCCCCAACATATCACCATGATCCGATGTAAATATAATCATAGCATCAGGAGCTATTTCATTTACTTTATCAATGACTCTGCCTATTTCATAATCTACAAATGAATTGCATCCTAAAAATAAAGCTAATTGTTTAGACGGCTTATTTATTTCATTTGCTTTTTGATTCAAAGCATCTCCCGCCCATAACCTTTGCATAAATGGTTTGTTTTCTAAATTGTCATTAAAAACAGTATCATCATCAAATTTAAAGCCTTCATACATTGTATTATATGGAGCAGGACATAAACAAGGTCCATGAGGTTCATCATAAGACACTACCAAAAGAAAATCTTCATCTTTATACTCATCTAAAAATTTTAAAGCTCTATTAGAACATCTATGTGCATAAGTAAAATCTTCTTTCATATCATCATTATAAGAAGTTTCAGATTGTCTGGATTTTCTTCTATCTTCCTCGCTTAACTCATCAAGATAATTTTTCATATCATACCAATAGTTTTTATCCCAACCATCAGGACAAACACCATAACCAAAATAATCTCCCCCATCAAGATGCCATTTTCCTATATATCCGCAATGTACATTATTAGAAGTCAATATCTCTCCTATACTTTTTACCCCCTCTCTTAAAGAAACACAATTAGTAACCATTCCATTAGTATGAGGAAAAGTACCTGTAAATATAGATGATCTTGCAGGTCCGCATACAGGCTGACAAGTATATGCATTTTCATATTTTATTCCATTTTCTGCCAGTTTATCCAAATTAGGGGTTATCATTTTTTTATTCCCATAGCAGCCAACCATATCTTTTCTAGTTGTATCTGTCATAATAAAAACTATTTGCTTTTTCATAATTAATTATTCCTTATCGAATGATTTATTAAATTTAACCTTTACCACAATAAATGATATAATCGAAACTATAATATATATAGCAGTTGTAAGAATAAATCTGCTTTTTATATTTTCTTGTGAAGTTACTATACCTATTTTTGAGAATAATACATATAGATAAATTAGAGTTGTAATCATTATAGCAGATACAGGCTTAGCCCATTTCCAAGAAGTTAAATCAACTTGTTTAGTATATTGCTGAACATAAGGTGTTTTTCTTGGAGCTATAATACCAGATATCAACATTATTATTACACAACATAGAAATAGTATACCATATATATGAAGATAATGTATCTTTATAGGTATCACAAATTTATATAAAGAATAACATATTATAAAAAATACTATTGATATTTTAGCACCAATAGCTGGTACTCTTTTTGTAGCAAATCCCATAAGCACAACTACCAATGTAGGTATATTAAAGAATCCCATAACACTCTTCATAAAAGAATAAAGTCCATCTGGTGCTTTAGCTATATTAGGAGCAACAAATATAGAAAATATACATACTATAGTTCCAAATATTTTTCCTATAAATACTAATTTTTTATCATCTATTTTAGGATTAAATATTGGCTTATATATATTTAAACAAAACATAGTAGAAGCAGAATTTAGAGCGGAATTGAAAGTACTTAAAACGGCTCCGAATAATACAGCCCCAAAGAATCCAACTAAAGGAAGCGGTAATACCTGACTTACTAGTACAGAATAAGCTAAATCTTGATGTGTAATTTTATCACTATATAAATGGAATGCTATAATACCAGGTATAACAAGCATAATAGGTACAAACATTTTTATAAACCCAGCTAATAAAGTACCTATTTGTCCTTCTTTTAAATTTTTAGCAGCAAATGCCCTTTGTACTATCTGCTGATTTGTACACCAATAAAATAAATTTACTAAAAACATACCCGTAAATAATGTGGCAAAAGGTGCATCGCTTGTAGAAGCTCCTATAGCATTCATTTTTTCAGGATTTTTCAATACTAAAGTTTCTAATCCGTTAAATAAACTTCCGTCTCCAAGTTTAATAAGCCCCAATATAGGAATCATAAGTCCGCCTATTAAAAGTAATACTCCATTAATGGTATCAGATACAGCAACCGCTTTTAATCCGCCGAATATAGCATATATACCTCCTACAATACCAGTAAGAGCAATTACTATAAATAATGATGTCTCATATGATACATTCAAAAGCTCAGATACATTAAATAATGAATTAACAGCTATACCGCCAGAATACAAAACAATAGGCAAAACAACAAAAGTTAAACTCAAAAGAAATAATCCTGTTACCATATTTCTAGTGCCGACATCAAATCTTTCTTCTAAAAATTCTGGTACAGTTGTAAATCCGCTTTTTAAATATCTTGGTAAGAAAATAAGAGCCATTATCACAAGAGATAAACCAGAAGTCGTTTCCCAAGCCATAGAAGATAAGCCATGCTTAAATCCATTTCCATTTAATCCAACCAACTGCTCAGCAGAAAGATTAGTTAAAATTAATGACCCTGCTATTACTATACCGCTTAAACTTCTTCCCGCCAAAAAATAACCTTCATTCGTAGATAAATCGTCTTTTTTAGTTATTATCCAAGATATAAAGGCAACCAATGCAGTAAAAAATATAAAAGAAATAATAGTTAAATAATTCATATGAAGTCCTTATATTTATTATACAAAGTAAATTATATACTAAATAATATAGTATAATTATTTTATGTTGTCAATTAATTAACGATATATTATTTAATATTTATAAATTTATTTTTTATTTATGTATAATTTTTTTATTCATTTTTATATTATAGTACATTATTATTTTACAGTATAAAATAATAATGATAAAGATATATATTAGCAACTTCATTTCTAATGATAACCATTACTATTTAGTATGTATAATAACTTGACATGAAAAAAAACTTTATATAATATATAGCATGGAGAGGAAATATGGCTAAACTTCACATTGATAACGAAAATGTAAAAAAATACATATTCAATATTTCAGAAAAACTAATGAGACATTTTGACTTAGAATATGAAATCACAAAAGAAGATGAATATTTTGATCTTTATGCTTTTCATAGAAACGATTTCTTTAAATCATTCATAACTAAATCTACAGTTTATGAAGGTTATTCTGTATTTGAACATATGCTTTTAAGATTCATTAAAGAATTAAAAAAAGAGGATATAGAAAATTTTCAGGATATGCTTATTAGGCTTACACCTATATTATCTAACCCTAATAAATTTCATAAAAGAAGTTTAATAACAGGAATATTAGTTACAGAAAGTCCATTAGACAAAGAATGGGAAAAGATAACAAAAAAATTTTTCTATAAAGTAAATTATAAATTACTATTTCATGGATGGTCAGAAACACAATATGCTATAGTGTCTATGACAGATAAAAATGTATATCTGCCTAAAATGCGTAAGAAGGAATTAAAGCTTCTTCTTTCGGATTTTTAGGAAGTTATAAAAAAAACAAAAAAAGGAGATAAAAAATGAATGCTTTCATTCTTCTATTGTTAGGTATGATCATCTTTTTTGCAGCTTATATTACTTATGGATCATATTTAGCAAAGAAATGGGGTATAGACCCTGGCAAAAAAACACCTGCTCATACTCTTAATGACGGTAAAGACTATGTACCTACTGATGCCAAAGTTTTATTGGGACACCACTTCTCTTCAATAGCCGGTGCAGGTCCTATTACTGGTCCGATTATTGCTACTATGTTCGGATGGCTTCCAGTATATCTATGGATCATATTCGGATGTGTATTCTTTGGAGGAGTACATGATTATGGTTCATTAGTTGCTTCTTTAAGACATGAAGGTAAATCTATCGGAGAAGTTATAAGAAATAATGTTAGCCAAAAAGGTAAGATAATGTTCACTCTTTATGCTTTCATTACCATTTGTTTAGTTGTTGCTGCATTTTTGGATATTACAGCAGGTACTTT
>CASGDY010000123.1 GCA_949300355.1 uncultured Brachyspira sp. | reverse complement strand
TTATATTTTTAATGGGAAAATAATATGGCAAGCAATGTAAAAACTGTCATAGAAGTATGCGTAGGACTTCATTGCTCTATGAAAGGGGCTTATGCTCTTTTAGAAGCTATTCGATCCCATTATGATTTAGAAATAGGAGTGCCGTCATCTGATGGTATGCTCCTTAAAGAGATGGAGTGTATGCATGATTGCCATAATGCTGTACCTATCCTTATTAATGGTATGGAATGTACAAAATCGTCTTTTAAAAGTATTATTAAGTATATAGAAGCTATACATGTAAGAAAAAGATGAAGAAATTTGTACTGCATAGTGAAAATAATATAGAAAATATTCAATTATATAAAGATCATTTCGGGGAATATTTAGCAGTTCAAAAAATAGGTAATTCTTTTTTGGAAGATTTAAAAGAATATCCTATATTTAAAAGAGATATCACTCAAACTTCTATATACAAATTATTAACTGACGGAAATATTAAAGAAGATTATATTCTAGTCAATGCCGCTTCATTTGATTATTTGGTTTTCAAAGATAAATTTCTATTAAAAAATAATCCGCATCTCATATTAGATGGAGCTGTATTTATAGCCAAAATTTTAAATATTAAAAAAATAGATATAATATTAAAAGATTATTATTTAGAAGAAAGAGATACTATACTAAAAGCTATAGTTGAAGCGGAAGATGCTAATTTTGTAGGTGATATAGAAATAAATATATATGATGAATATGCCTACTATAATAAATATAATATCAGAATCACACCTTCTTTTTTAGAAAATAAAAAATATGTATTTGATTTGGAAACTATATCACAAATTGCATATTTGGCTCATATTGGAGGATTTACTTTTAAAGATTATGGAAATGGAGAGTATAAAGGAAGTAATATACTTTCTGTTACGGGGGATATCATTAGTCCTAATCTATATGAATTTGAAATGTATACTCCATTAAGAAATATTGTTAAAGCTGCCGGCGGGACAGTGAAAGAATATACTATAAAATGCGTATTTACTAATGGTTTTTTGAATCCTCCTATAGATTTTGAAACTTTTCAGAAAATGACTTTAGATTATGAATGTTTTGATAGTCTTAATATGAAGATGGGAAATGGGGGAATATGTTTTATACAAGAGGATAGATGTATAATAAGGGTTGTAGTAAAAATAATTCAGTTTGGTAAAAGCATATCATGCGGAAAATGTTCTCCTTGTCATTATGGATTTGATTTATGCGAATATTATATTAATAGAATGCTTTTAGGAAATTCAAATTTTTATGATTATTCTAATTTAAAAGAAGCTATTGAAATGATTAAAATAGGGGCTTCATGTTTATATATAAGAAGTCTTGCTAACTGTATATTATCTGCTATGGAAATGTTTAGAGATGAGTTTGTGTATTTGATAGAGAATAAGATAACATTATATAGTTTTGTAAAAAGTTAAAAATCTTTTTTTATTAGAGGTTTTATTTAATGATAGTAAAATTTAATGTTGATGGAAAGACGGTATCATCTCAGAAAGGATATACTATACTTCAAGCACTGTCCTACATCAATATAGATATACCTCATTTATGCTCATATAAAATAAATAGTACAAATACTTTTGAAGAGAAAAATAATATTCTAAGATGCAAATTATGCTTGGTTAAAGTAAAGAAAAAAAATGAAAATGATTATTCTTATAAATATGCCTGCAATGAAATAGTAGAAAATGGAATGAGTGTTTTAAATGAGCATGATGATGATATTATAAAATATAGAACTTCTTTATTAAAGGCTATGCTTTATATGCATGAACCTATATGCGAAAGCTGTAAAGCTGATTATATATGCAGATTAAAAAAGTATTTGGATATTTATAATATTTCTATAGAGGCATCTCCTAATGCATTCGATGAAAATGATATTAACTTAATAGAATTAAAAAATATAGTAGAAAAAATGAATCTTCCTAACTTTATAAATACAAATTTTGAAAGATGTATTAATTGCGGTATATGCGAAGATTATAAAGTTATAGACGGATATAATTCTATGATAGCAGATTTATGTCCTACTCATGTATTTGAAGTTCAAAGAGATATAGATAATAAAATCAATGATGATATAAGTACAGTAAGAAGTATAGAGAGTTTTTGTATAGGATGCAATCATTTATGCAATGCTAAATATAGTTATATTGATTATAGTATAAAAGATATATCATCTCCAAAGGGCAAAAAATACGGAATATGCGATTACGGAAGAAAGCTGGATTATTATTCAAATAATACATTAGAAAAGCCTTTTTACAGCGGTATGCAGTATGAATTTGATGAGGCTAAAGAATTGTATCATAAATTTATTAATGATATTGAGGCAGAATCTACTTTGGCTTTAAACTCTAGTATGTATCCTATTGAAGATATTAAGGCTTTCAATGAATTTATTGATTCTTTGGGAATACAAAATCTAATATTCAAAAAAAATAGAATGGCTACTAATTCAAAAAATATCAGAGATAATTATACAAATATTAATGATTTTTCTATAAGAGATTTAAAGCAGGATATAAAGCATTCTATATTTGACGATAATTACATATATAATGAGAAATTTAAAAAATTTATTATAGTAGGCGACTCATTAGATGACAGTGATAATATGATTGATTTTTCTAAAAAGAATAAAGGTAATTATATACTATTTAGTCCGAATTTTTCTGTTTTGGCTTATAATGCTTATTTAAGTTTTCCTATATCATATCTTGGTGAGTTTGAGGGACATTATATAGATAATCATGGTAAAGTTAAAGAGATGCAGACTTTTTTAAAAAGTAGTAAAAATCGTATGAGTTTAAGAGAATTGTTAAAATATTTGTATTTATAATGATTTTGTATATACTAGAATATATGAAGCTTATATATTATTTTTTTATTATTGCTAATACAAAGCTAGTTTATTTATAAGCAATAAAAAACGATAAACGAGCAGCTGATAACTGACGAAGGAAGCTGTCAGCTAATGTATAGCGAGTTTATTTATAAACAATAAAGGAGAGTTATTTATGCCAAAAACAAGAGCTGAAATACTCCAAAATAGTAATAAAAAATATGATATTATTATTATAGGCGGCGGAGTTATAGGTGCTACTGTAGCATTAAAGTCTTCTAGAGTAGGGCTTTCCGTACTTTTGCTTGATAAGCATGATTTTGCTTTCGGTTCTTCTTCCAGAACTTCAAAAATGCTTTCAGGCGGATTTAATGATATGAATAGTAAAAATTTAATGTATACAATTCATAGGGTAAGAGAAAGAAATAACCTTATGTATAAGGCTTCATCCGAACATTTTGGCATTATCAATCCTATATATGAGCATAGCAGTACAGGGCTTTTAAGAGAAGAAATAAAAATGATGTTATATGATATGTTTTCTCTCTTTGGAAAAACTAAAAGACATAAATCACATAGCAGAAATGAAACATTAGATGCTTTGCCTGATTTAATAAATAATGATGTTATAGCATCTGTAGAATATTATGAAGGTTTATTAGATGATTCAAGATATGTTATAGAGCTTCTTTTGAAGGCTGAAGAGTTCGGAGCTGATATATTAAACTACTGTGAAGTTAAGGCTTTTGAATATAATCAGAAAGAAATAGAAAATGTAGTTTTTACGGATCATATCACTGGAAGAGTACATACGGCAAGTGCTAAAACTATATTAATAGCTGCAGGAGCTTGGGGACATAATATAAGTTCGCTTCTTCCTAATGGAAATTTTGAAGATAAGTTAGTTTATGTTAAGGGCAGTCATTTAATTATAGACAGCGATTTGATTCATATAAATAAATCAGTTATTCTTCCTAAGATAAAATCAAGACCTAATGTATTTTTGATGCGTTGGAAGAACAATACCATTATAGGTCCTACAATCAAAAAAAATACTCATGATTTAGATTGTATATATACTACAAGCGACGAAGCTGAATATTTGCTTGATATATATAATACTTATTTCAGTTCTATTGTTAATAAAAACCATATAATAACTACACAATCTGGAATGATGCCTCTTAATCCTTCACAGGTTAAAATACATTCTCATCCTCAATACAGACTATTCTTAGTTGAAGGCGGAAACTTTACAACTTCTTCTGCTGTTACAATGAAAACATTAGTAAAAATGTACGGCAAGCCTTATAAATGGTTCAGTAATCAGAAGGTTGTTAATAATAAATTTGATAAAAATACTGAATTAGTTTTGAATGAAGATTTAGTTAAATTCCTTATAGATTATTTCGGTTCTGTTAATCTAATTCTAAAATTGAATGAGCTTTGCAAAAATGATTCATCTCTTTTAGTAGAAGTAGGGCTTGATTATAGAATCAACAGGGGACTCATAAAATATTTTGTAGAAGTAGAGCATGCTATGCATTTAGATGATATTATGATGAGAAGATTAAGATTCATATTAACAGAGAATGACTGCGGTACTTTAATATCAGAGCATATAGCAGAGGAAATGGCTAATATACTTAAATGGGATAAAAGCAGAACTGAATGGGAAATAAAAAGATACAGAACAGAGATTAAAAGGGCAAGAGTAGGTTTATTCTAATTTAACATTTTTGTACTAAATCTCTGAAGCCTCTTAATATATTAAGTCCTGTATTTCCGCTTTTTTCAGGGTGAAACTGTATTCCGTATACATTATCATTTTTTACTATGGCTGGTATTTGTACATCATATTCACTGTCGGCTATTATGCTTTCACCGCAATCTTTGCCATAGTATGAATGTACAAAATAAACATATTCCATATTATTAATATATTTAAATAGTTTATCTTCTTTTTTTATATTGAGATTATTCCAGCCCATATGAGGCACTTTTAAATCTTTATTTTTTAAATCTTTTTCTATAGGGCATATATTTCCTTTTATAAGTCCAAGTCCGTTATACTCACCATATTCATAGCTCTTATCAAAAAGCATCTGCATACCCAAGCATATACCCAAAATTAATTTTCCTTTTTTAGCTTCTTCTATAATAGTATTTTTTAATGTTCCGTCTTTTCTTTTTTCAAGTTTTGCCAAAGCATCTCTGAAAGCTCCTACTCCAGGCAGTATCAAAGCATCTGCTTCTTTTATAGTTTTTTCATCATCTGTAAGTTTAGCATCTATTCCTACATACTTTAATGATGACATAAGAGAGAATAAATTTCCTACTTCATAATCTATTATAGCTGTCATAAAAAAATCCTATTAATTTATTAAAGTTATTATACTAAAATAAAACATAAAAGTCAAAGTATAGGGGCGGGTGGGCGGGCTGAATAAATTAAAAAATATTAATTATATGCCTTTTATAATAAAAGCAAAAAATCAATTTTTTAATTTTTATTATTTTCAAGCATTCCCTTTGTAGATAATACTTCATTTTTATATTTTTCATCTATTTCACAAGCCTGTGCTAAAGCTCTGGCAACACCTTTAAAAATTGATTCTATTATATGATGAGTATTTTCTCCATATAAAGTATTTATATGCAAAGTAATATTCATAGAGTTAGTAAATGCTGTAAAAAACTCTTTAACAAGTTCAGTATCGAAGTCCCCAACTTTTTCATGTTTTAAATCACTGTTAAAAATTAAATGACTTCTTCCGCATATATCAACTGCTGCCATAGTAAGAGCCTCGCACATAGGCATGCTGAAATTACCATATCTTTTAATGCCTTTCAAATCCCCTAAAGCCTCAGCAAAACATTTACCTAATACAATACCAACATCCTCCGCAGAATGATGATAATCAATATGAATGTCCCCATCACATATAGTTTCTAAATCGAATCTTCCATGGCGTGCAAATAAATCAAGCATATGATCTAAAAATCCAACTTTAGTATTGTTTTTGTATTTTCCTGTTCCATCTATATTTAATTTAATTTTTATCTTTGTTTCATTAGTATTTCTTTCTATTTCAGAAACTCTCATTTTATTATTCTCCATTTATAAAAATTATAATTATTTATTATTATTAATATTTGATATATATATCATTTTTAATATATAATTGCAATAATATAAATTCAAATGATTAAAAATATAATTTAAATAATACACTTTTATTTTTTTAAAAAATTTATATAATTCTTTAATATAAGGCTTGGGGGTATATGGTAATGGGGACTTTAGGAAGTATTAATGGTTTTAATAATTATAAACCTAGAATCACTAAGGAAGAAGTGAGAGATAAAATTTATAAAGATTCTAATATTGAGAAAAAAATAAAAGAAGGTGTAGAGAATTATTTAGATTTATCAATATTAAAAAAGTATTCTGATAATGCCTATAGCGAATATGATTATATAAATAATTATATGCTTATTACTACAGAAGTATTTGAGGAAGGACATATAATCTGCGATATTCATATAGATGTTAACATGAAAGTATATGATTATATGCCTAAAGGTAACAATAAGAATGAAAGATATATAGCTTTAGATAATACATATTTAATGGGACTAAATTTAAAATTTTCATTGAAAGAAATAGATGATGATATAGAAAATATAGAATTAAGATTTTTTAATATTTATGGAATTTCAGATAACTTACATCAATCATAAATAATTAAAAAATTAATATATTGAAACAAATATACTTTGTACATATCTATATATACTAAAAATTTTAGAGTTTGTCATTTTTTTAGTCAACTTTTTCCCGCCGCAAAAAGTTGCAAAAAGTGCAAGGTATAAAATTAGTACTAAATAATACTAAAATTGTTTTGCTTGTAAGATAAATTGCTAAATTTAAGTCAAAATGCAGCCTTTCGCGAAGCGTATCCTAGCCTGTCGAGGATATAGGTTCTCGCCGTAGGCGGGCTTCGCCTGTGGCAATACCATACCTAAAGGTACTTCTTTCAGTCGCAGGCACTTCCTTCGGTCGCAAAAGAAGTGGGGGGCTTCACTCTGTGTACTTCGTAAGGGCAAAGCCCTGCAGATATTTAAAATTTAAAAAAATTATTTTTGACAAAATATAGTTGTTTAGGTATATATAAATTATATTTTATAATATTTATTTTAAATCTATATTTATAAATCTTAATGCTCTTTCAGAAGCATTTTCTACCAAAAGAGCGGTATTAGAAATAGATTCTTCAAGAGTCATAGCTTTTGTGCATAGAGGCATTATAGATTTAATACCCAAATCATATACAATTTCAGCTCCTTCTCTTATCTCTCCAACTATAGCAATCACCGGTATATTTCCTGCTCTTTTTGCAACTCCTACAGGTACTTTTCCTTCTTTTGTTTGTCCGTCAATAGCTCCTTCTCCGGTTATTATAAGAGAAGCATCTTTTATTTTTGATTCAAAATCTATTATATCAAGCACAGCATCTATTCCGCTTTTTAGCTTAGCATTACAAAAAGCAACAAGTCCGCCTCCAAGTCCTCCGGCAGCACCGGCACCTTCCATATAGTCTATTTCTTTACCAAATTTTTCTTTTATAATTTTTGCTATATTTTTAAGTCCGTCATCAAGTATATCAAAACTTTCTTCTGTAACACCTTTTTGTTTTCCATATACGGCAGTAGCACCATTTTTTCCATGAAGCGGATTTTTTACATCACATGCCGCAGTTATTTTTATATTAAATATTCTTTTATCAACATTACTATCGTCTATATCAGCAACTTTTATCATGTTTTCAGCAATGGCTTCAAGTTCATTATTATCTTTATCAAGAAATTTATATCCCAAAGCATTAGCCATGCCTATGCCGCAGTCATTGGTTGCACTTCCGCCTATTCCTATTAAAATCTCTTTTATATTATTATTGAGAGCGTCTTTTATAAATTCACCTGTTCCATAAGTAGAATATTTTAAAGGATTTCTTGTTTTATCATCAACTAAAGTAAGTCCTGATGCTTCAGCCATTTCTATAACTGCTTTTTCTTTATTAATAATTCCATATTTAGCTTCTATTATTTTTCCTTCAGGATTTTTTACATTTATTTTTTTGATATTTCCTCCTGCTGCATAAAGTATAGATTCAACAGTTCCTTCTCCTCCGTCAGAAACAGGAATTTTTATTATATCAGCATCTTTTATTATTTTTAATACTCCTTTTTCTATATAATTGCAAACTTCTAAACTGCTTGCACTGCATTTGAAAGAGTCAGGTATTATTATGATTTTTTTCATATTATATTCCTTTTATATTTCTCTATGTATTTCATTGTTTAATATATACAATAAATATTTCAAAAATTGTATTTATAATACAAAGAAATATATGTATAATTTGATATAATTAAGATACTAAAACAAATATAATTAAATTATGTAAGGATTTTATATAGTTTTTTAGTATGTAATACATTATTTTTTAGTGATATCAATCGTAATTATTTTTATAATAAATTTGTTCCAATACCATAT
>CASGDY010000122.1 GCA_949300355.1 uncultured Brachyspira sp. | reverse complement strand
CCGCACGTATAGCTGACGTTTGATAAGTTGAAACTGTACCGTGCGGGAAGGTGCTGCGAAGCATACCTACGGTAGCAGCTCGCGGTTGACAAACTTAGATTTTTTCAGTATAGTATAAAACTTATAAAATTCAAAAGGCTATTAATAAATATGAAAAAGCAACAAAATGAAGAAGCTGTTAGGCTTGTAAAGGTTATATTAGAATCCGGTTTTGCAAGCAGGAGAAACTGCGAGAAGGCTATAATGTCAGGAAGGGTTAGGGTAAATAATCAGGTTATACTCGATCCTGCTTATAGAGTTAAAGAAGATGATTCTGTTTCTATTGACAGAGAATTAATAAAAAGACAGACAAAAAGGTATATGGCATTATATAAACCTATTGGTGTTGTAAGCACTACAAAATATTTACCCGGAAGGCGAATCATCACAGAATTTTTCAAAGGCATTAAAGAAAGGCTTTTTTATGCCGGAAGGCTTGACTCCGAATCAAGAGGCATAATGATAATAACAAATGACGGAGAGTTTGCTAATATCATTACTCATCCTTCATACGAAATTTTGAAGGTTTATGATGTTACTGTTAATGGCAAGATAGATTCTGAAGCTCTTTTGAATGCAAGTAAAGGTATCACAATTAAAAATGTTTTATATTCGCCTTTTAAATTTAAAATATTATCAAAGGGCAGAATACAAAGCAAAATACGTTTGACTATCAACGAGGGAAAAAACAGAGAGATAAGAAAAATATTTGATCATCTTGGCTACAAAGTTATAGATTTGGAGAGAATATCCGTAGGATGTGTCAGCAAATACGATGAAGTTTCCGGAACTTTAGAGGCTGGTCATATAAGAGATTTAACTAAAAAAGAGATAGATTTCTTCTTCAAGCAAAAAGAGAAAAAATTGAAAGATATTGAAAGTATATTTGAAAATATTCCTGATGATATAGAAGATGAAAATTATGAAGATAGTATTTCAAACGATAAAGAAGAAAATAAAAAAGTACATGATAAATCCAAATGGGCCAAAGCTAAGCCTAAGAAAAAAAGATTGGTTACTAAAAAGTCCTCTACATTTAAAGGAAAAATGCAGAATAAAAATAGTAAGTCTGAATTTTCTGAAAATAGAAAAGATAAAAAAGTCACAGGCAAAAAAAATAATAAATCAATTAATAAAAAAAGTACTAGGAAATCAGATTTTAAATCTAACAAACGTTAGGGGGTGTGATTTTCTAAATTAGTTTTTAACTATATACTAAAAATTTTTAAGTTTGTCAATTTTTTATTCAACTTTTTCCCGCCGCATACCTACCTAAAGGTACTTCATTCGGTCGTAGGTGGACTTCATCAAAGTTGCAAAAATTGTAAGTGTAAAATTGTACTAAATAATACTAAAATTGTCTTACATGTAAAATAATTTATTACATTTAAGTTCAAATATAGCCTTTCGCGAAGCGTATCCGAGCCTGTTGAGGATATAAGCTTCTTTGCGGCAATACCATACCTAAAGGTACTCCTTTCAGTCGCAGTACTTCCTTCGGTCGCAAAAGAAGTGTGGGTTTGGGGGCTAGTCTCCGAAAATAATAAAAATTATTTTTTGACAAACTGTATTTGTTTCAGTATAAATAAAATTTTTAATACAGATATGTCTTTAAATCTAAAAGGTCGGGGTATGTAAATTAAGTTTTAAAATTTAATTACATTTGCCCACCCTTTAGGCTTTTCAATTTATTCTGTCATTTTTAAATTATTTTTCTTTTTAGTTTTTGTCAGTTATTTTTGCTGCCCGCCCAAGAGTTTTTTAATTTATAATGCATTCACCGCACGCAGAGCTAATCTATAAGTATATGCTTATTAATAATAACATGTTAACTATATGAAAAAGCCGATTTACCGTGCGTGAAGCAGATTAAAAATCTAATTAAATTTTGGGCGGGTATGCTTTTTCTGAATTAAGCTCTTAAGAGAAATAAAATTTTTAATTCAGATATAGCTTTTAAATCTAAAGGGCGGGATTTAAAAGATTGACAATATCTTTAATTTTTTTAAATTATTTATCTCTTTAGGTATGTTTTTTAATTTGTTTGAATCAATAATTAGTTCTTCTAAATTTTCTAAATTTTTTATTTTCTTATCTATCTTTTTTATTTTATTGGAGGATATATCAAGAAATTCAATATTATATAATTTAAATATGCCTTCAGGAAGAGAAGTTATATTGCAGCTGCTTATATCTAGTTCTTTTAAGTTTATAAGTTTTTCTATGTCATTATCAATTTCATCAATATAATTATTAGATACATTTAAATACTCAAGTGTTTTTAAATCAAATATTTCTTTAGGAAGAATTTTGATATTATTAGCTGATATGTCCAATGATTTCAATTTTTTTAAATTGTTTATTTGTTTTGGAATTTTTTCTATATAGTTTAAAGATAAATAAAGTTTTTCTATATTTGTAAGCTTAAAAATTTCTAAAGGTATTTTTTCAATATCTAAATTGCTTAAATTTAATTCTTTTACGGAAGTTATTTCTTTTTTAGTTATACTTGCAATGTCATACGCTTCATTTTTTTCAGCCCATTTAATTAATTTATTAAAATCATTATTTGTCATTGTCATATCCTCATAACAACATATTAATATATAATGATGACAAAAAATGACATTTATATGTATTTTTATATAAATTTTTACATAATTTTATATATTATTAGAGTATAGGAAATCTGTAAAATAATCAGGATAATCTATTTCAAAATCTAATATTTCTTTAGTAATAGGATGTGTAAACTCTATTTTTTTGGCTGCTAACATAAGACCTGAATATTTATTGAAACTTTTAGAATATATTTTATCACCAGCTACAGGAAAACCTTTATATGATGAGTGAACTCTTATTTGATGAGTTCTTCCTGTTTTAAGATTAATTTCTATGAGTGTATGGGCTTTGAACCTTTTTAAAACTTTTATATGAGTGAGAGCTTCTTTACCATCATCTCTTACAGTCATTTTTTTTCTGTATACATGATGTCTTCCTATAGGCAGATTTATTTCCATATAATTATCTTTTAGTACGCCTATAACAATAGCATGATAAATCTTTTTTATAGTTCTGTTTTTAAATTGATCTTGAATACTAGACACTATATTGGCATTTTTTCCAATAATCATAAGTCCTGAAGTATCTTTATCAAGTCTATGTATAATTC
The DNA here is from genome assembly GCA_949300355.1 of uncultured Brachyspira sp. Taxonomy (GTDB): domain Bacteria; phylum Spirochaetota; class Brachyspiria; order Brachyspirales; family Brachyspiraceae; genus Brachyspira. The sequence goes on along the minus strand of CASGDY010000122.1, from coordinate 5,298 downwards.
CTGCTCTTTCTTTATTTCCAACAAAATCAAAATCTTTTATTTTGTATAGAAGTGCATTAACTAAAGTACCGCTCATTTCAGAAGGAGAACAATGCACACTCATACCGGCAGGTTTATTTATTACTAGTAGATATTTATCTTCGTAAAGTATATCTAAATCAATGTTTTCAGGTAATGGATTTGCTGTATCTGTTTTTTCTTTCAATATATTATCTAAATTAATTATTATATTATCATTTAATTTTAGAGAGTATGATAATTTTTTTTCAGCATCATTTACTGTTATAGAAGTTAAATAATTTTTTACTTGGCTTCTAGTGATATTTAATTTTTCGCTTACAAATGTATCTAATCTTTTACCTATATCATCTTCTGTTATAATGAACGATTTTTTAGAATTTTCTGCCTCAATTTCATCATCTTCTATTTCTTCTGTATCAATGCTATTATTATTTTCTAATTCTCTTTCTTCTGTACTCATAATTAATTATTTTCATTGTTGCTGTTATCAGATTCTATATTTTTCTTTTTATCAAAATCTTCTTTGAAAAAGAATACTCCTATTGCTATAATACATATGCCTATTGTAATAGAAGCATCGGCAATATTATAATTATAAGGAAATCTTATAGTTTCATTGAATCCCATACTTATAAAGTCTGTAACATATCCTCTCATAATTCTATCAACCAAATTTCCCATAGCTCCTCCAAGAACCATAGTAAAACCAATCATAGATAATCTTTGCTTTTTCACATTGATAGAAATCATTATGAAGAAAATGACAATCATAGCTATAAATACTATAACTTTTAATAATTCTGGTATTATATGCTGAATTGTTTCAGGTACATTATTTAGAAAACCGAAGGATACGCCATAATTTCTTGTATATATGAATATTAATATATCTCCTATTACTCTTTTTATGATAGTTTCCTGCAAGTATTTATCTATAAAATATTTAGATACTGTATCTGCTATAAAAATTAATAGTGCTATTAAAAAATATATTTTTTTTTGTTTAATTTCTTCTTTAATTTTCTTTGATTTTATCATATTTATTTTCATCTCTTAAATTAATTTTTTATAAAAAATAATAATAATTTATATTCGTAAAAATTACAAGGCATTTTAATATATATATTTAAAACATTTGTATTTACTTTTTTTTATAATTTATGTTATAATTTGAGAAATTATAATTTATAGGAATTAAAAGCAAATGGACTTAAAAGAGAAAGCACAAAAAATAGTAGATGCTAAAGTTCTTGTTATAGGCGATTTAATGCTTGATAGGTTCACTTACGGAGATGTTATAAGAATATCTCCTGAAGCTCCTGTTCCTGTACTTCATGTAAATCATGAAGAAAATTATTTAGGCGGTGCTGGAAATGTTGCGAGAAACATATCTGCTTTGTTAGGAAATAATAATAATGATAATATATTTATGATTGGTGTTATAGGACATGATAAATCAGCAGATATAGTAATGGATAATATAAATTATTCAAATATATCATCCAAAGGAATTATAGTAGATGATACAAGAGCCACTATAACAAAAACAAGAATAGTAGCTGCCGCTCAGCAGATAGTTCGTATAGATGAGGAAGATACTAGTCCTTTTTCTCCTAATATTGTAAAAAATATAGAAAAAGCATTTATTAACAATATTGATAATTATAATGTTGTTATAATAAGTGATTATGCAAAAGGTATAATTACAAAGCAGTTATCAAAAAAGATAATAGATACCTGTAATAAAAAAAATAAGCCTGTATTAGTTGATCCTGCTATAAAGCATTTTTCATTTTATAAAAAAGCTACTCTTATGACTCCTAATTTAAAGGAGGCTGTAGAAGGTGCTGAAAGTAAATCTCCTTTTTATGAATTCGATGAAAAAGCTATAAAGATTTTAGGAGAAAATATCATAAAAAAATTAAGTTTATCAAAATTGATGATAACTTTGGGTGCTAATGGAATGGCTTTATTTGATAAGGATATAAAAAATAAGGATAAAAATTCTCCTTATATAATACCTACAAAAGCAAAAAGTGTATTTGATGTTTCAGGTGCCGGTGATACAGTTATATCAGTACTTGCTATGTGTTTGTCAGTGGGGTTATCATTTAAAGATTCTTCTGAGATTGCTAATGCTGCTGCAGGGGTTGTTGTAGGTAAGAGAGGGACTTCTACTTTGACTTTGAAAGAATTAATTGAAGTGTTATAAAAAATAGGTAATTTTTATATATGTCTAAAATTGTAAAAACTATTATGAAGAAGAAAATATTTATATTATTATTTATACTTTTATTTTTAATTTCATGTTTGCCGAAGCCTTTAATCGTTCCTGCCAAGGTTGTTACAGAGTTATCTCTTGGTGAGGATATAGGAATTTACAGCAATGAATTTGTTGATTTAGATAGTCCTAAGATATATAAAGTTGATAATGAATATTATTTCGGTGAATTTTATAGGGTGAATAATGATACCGTTTATGCATTGGATTTATATAATTCAAGAATGGTAATAGCTTCAGGAAGTAATGTAAGATATTTTCCGTTGGAGTATAAAAATCTTGAAACTTCTGAAATATCTCTTATAGATTCAAATTCTAATATATATATAACCGGATACAATTTAAGATATGTAGGCGATGTTGTAGTTAGTAATGTGATGATGTCTTTGCCTTCTGAAAGTCCTTCTACTGAGGGAGATGATGCTCCTCAAATAGAAACATATACAGTGCAGGTAACAAATACTAATTATACAAAAGTAGGTTTAGTTTCTTTAAATAAAATATCTCCGGAAGGAAATACACTTTATAGTATAGATACAATTATAGATAATGAATATGAATCATTGGTGAAATTATTAACATTGACTAATCATAAATTTGCTATACTAAAAAGAGATAAAGACAGAGTTCCTCTTCTTGATATATATGATATGGACAGCGGCAAAATGGAAAATAGATATTCTCTCAAAGAAGTTGAGTATATGGATACTAATAAAATGTCATATAGAGAAATAGTTGATTGTGTTTATGTAGCTGAAAAAGAAGTGCTTGCTATACTTACAATGAATATAGTTGAGGGTAAGCATCAGGAAGATATTATATATACTTCAAAATTGGATAATTTTAAATTAAAAGAATCTTATAAAATACCATGCCGGGATAATTCTTTAGCAGTAGGCATATCAAGTACAGGAAGGGTTACATATACCGGAATGGATAATGGAATGTATTTCTTTATAAGGACTAATCCGTTTTTATCACAAAATCATATAAAAGAATATTTAGGTACAGATGGTTTTAATAAACTTAGAGGAATACATATGTTTGATGATTCAGTGTACGGATTTATGGTAGAAAACGGAGTTATTAAATTTCATAACTATTAAACAGTTTTTTGAAATGCTATTCTTCTGCCGCCATTCAATTTTAAAATGATAGTTCCGCATTGCTTGAAACCTTCTTTTTTAAGGAAGTTAAGCATAGGTATATTATCTTTATAAGTATCTATTCTAATATTGCTGCATATGCCTAAACAATAATTAAGGCAAAATGATGCAACTCCTTTTCTTCCTCCAAGCACTGCTATTCTATGTATAGTGCCGTATTCTTTATCATTAAGCCAATTGCCGTCGTATATTTTATCGTAATTTTCATCTTCTCCTATGGCAAAAGAAAAAGTACCTATTATCTCTCCATTATCATCTAAGCATACATAACTGCTGTCATTTTTTATATCTAATTCAACATCACTCTTTCCAGGATACCCATTAACCCATTGATTAGGGTTATTATTTTCAGCCATGAACTTTCTTGCATAATCAAATATTTCTAAAATTTTATCAATGTCATTAACTGTAGTTTTTCTTATCTGCATTTATTAAATACTCCGATTATTTATTATTATTATCTTTCAAATATTCAAAAATAGTTTCTATATCTTTTTTATTAAGATTGATTTTTGAAAATAAATCTGCTCTATTTGTAAAAGTTTTTATAATGCTTCTTTTTCTTCTGTATTCATCAATATTTTTATGATTTCCTGATAGAAGTATTTCAGGAACTTTCATACCATCTATTTCAGGCGGTCTTGTATATTGCTCATATTCTAAAAGTCCATTGCTGTTTTCTTCAAATGTATCGCTTATAACAGACTCTTTATTATTCATAACGCCTTTATATCTTGCAATAGCGTCTAGCAATAAAAGTGCAGGTATCTCTCCTCCGCTTAATACATAATCGCCTATACTTAAATCCTCATCTGCATATTTCTCTTCAACTCTGTAATCTATTCCCTCATAATGTCCTAGTATCATTGTTATATGTTCTTTATTTGCAAGTTCTTTTATTTTCTGCTGAGTGAGAGTTTTTCCTGAAGGAGAGAAGATAATTGTGTATCCTTTTTTATGACTGTCAAAATATTTTTTAAAAATATTATAAGTCATAATCATTCCGGGCCCTCCTCCGTAAGGATAATCATCGCATTTTTTATAATTGCCTTCTCCGTAGATTCTCATATCTTCAATATTTAAATCTATTTTTTTTTCATTGAGAGCCATTGATATAACACCGAAAGAAGTTGTGCTTTCATAAAATTTGGGAAAAAGTGTAAGAATATCTATTATCATTTTAGCATTATACTTTATAAAAACTATATATCAAGTACTTTTAAATATAAATGAAATTTTGGGCGGGTGCTGAAATTTCTAAATAAGCTGTAAAGATAATTAATATAAAAATTCTATAGTTTATCATATAGAATAAAGGGCGGGGTATGTAATAAAAGTTTTAAAATTTAATTACATTTGCCCACCCTTTAGTCTTTTAATCTTTGTTTGTATTGCAATTCTATTTTTCTTTTTGCTTTATTCAGTTATTATAGCTGCCCACCCAAGGATTTTTTAAATTTATTGTATTCTCACCGCACGTTTAATCGGTATAAATATATAAAATTAATTTGAAATACAAATTAGATTATAAATTTTCTACCGTGCGTTAATGAAAATTGTTATGGGAATTAAATAAATGGAGCGGGCGAACGGAATCGAACCGTCATCTTTAGATTGGAAGTCTAAGGTAATAACCATTATACGACGCCCGCAATTGAAAAAGAACTTACTTTTAAGTGTTAAAATTATAACATAATAAAATAAAAAAGCAATAGCTATATTATTTTTTTTATGTTTAAGAGCCATAGATATTGCACACTTTTAGTTTAAAAAAAAGATGGTATTCCTTATAATTTATAATTGCTACAAATAAACCAAAAGGAATACCTA
>CASGDY010000121.1 GCA_949300355.1 uncultured Brachyspira sp. | reverse complement strand
TGCTATACACTATATTTTTATTTTATATTATAATATAATAATAAAATATTTTATTGGAAATGAAAATGAATAATAATATTTCTAAAAGTACTATGAAACTTTTATTAGAGATGCAGCAAAATGAGGTTACTGAGCATGCTGTTTATTTGAATCTTGTTAAGTTTGTAAAAAAAGAAGATGATAGAAAAGTATTGGAAAACATTGCAAAAGAAGAATATGCTCATTCAAAAATACTAGAAAAATACACAAATAAAAAATTAAAGCCTCAAAGATTAAAAGTATTAAAATATTTTATATTGAGTTTTATATTAGGATATACATTTGTAATAAAGATAATGGAAGGAGGAGAGAAGAACGCCGAGAATATATACTCAAAAATAGTGTCTGAAGTTCCTGATGCCAAAAAAATCGCTTTTGATGAAGATGAGCATGAAAACAAACTCATATCAATACTAGATGAAGACAGACTAAAATATGCAGGTTCTATGGTTTTGGGATTGAGTGATGCTTTAGTTGAGATAAGCGGTACATTAGCAGGTTTAAGTTTTGCATTGCAGAATAATAAATTAGTTGCATTATCAGGGATCATAACAGGAATATCAGCTACATTATCTATGGCTTCTTCCGAATATTTATCTGCTAAAGCTGAAGGCGATAAAAATGCTTTTAAATCCTGTTCATACACAGGAATAATGTATTTAATAACTGTAACACTCTTAATATTGCCTTATCTTATTTTTCCAAGCAATCATTATTTGTATGCTTTAATTACTATGCTTTGTATAGTTGTATTAATAATATTTTTCTTCACTTATTATATATCCGTTGCTAAGAGTTTGCCTTTCAAAAAAAGATTTATTGAGATGGCTGGAATTAGTTTAACAGTTGCAGGAATAAGTTTTTTAATAGGGCTTCTAGTTAAACAGTTTTTAGGCATAGATATTTAATCAGCTTACTATACTTTCTAGTTCATCTATAATATTTGATATTATTTCATTATATTCTTTGAACCATCCGCTATTTGTGAGAGTATCCCATGTGCTGAATTTTAAATCTTTAGTATCTCCTGTACTATTATTTAAAAGTTTAGTATTAGAAAAGTTAACGATAAATTTATCATATTCCAGATGGAAATTTATATCAAAGCATAATGAATTATTATTGATTACATTATTGGATACAAAAAATAAATATACAAGTCCATTATCATAGCTGCTGAATTTATTATTTCCTGCTTCATTTTTTACCCATTTAAGAATTTCTTTTCTTAAATCATTACCCTTTAATTTGGTAGATACAAATATTTTCTGTTCGGCTACAGCTATTGTATAAATACTTAGGAAAAAAATTAATATTATCTTTTTCATTTAAAGTTTAAATCATAACTCTCTTATTGTAGATAAAATATTGTTAATTTGTTTGCATTGTTTCTTATAATCATTTTTTATCAAAGCAACCATAACTTGATAATAATAATTCTCTGTTTCCAATGTGTATAAAAGATAATGAACCAATGTATTCTCATAGTATGAATCAAATTCTGTTATATACATTGCTTTATTATTAGCTTTTATTTTATTAGAAGATATAATATTTTCTCCATTTATGCTATGCAGAATATTTGTATTATATTCTTCTAGGCTGATATTATTTAAGTCTTCTTTAGATTTAGAGAACATTATAAAGCATACGCCGTTTTTATTATTTATAGCTTCTAAATTAGAATTTTCATTTAGTTCATTTTTTACTTTAGATAATTTCCATTCATTATTAAATATCAAAGCAAATTTTCCGTCATAGCTTTTAATAAAAAATTCGCCTTTACTGTTTCTTTTTTTTAATACTATTAAAGCTGCTGATACTGTGATTATTGTACTGCTTAAAATGATTAGAGGAAGTTTTTTGCCCATAGTAATCACCCCTATATTTTATTCCTAATAATAGGCTATAATATTTTAGTTAAAAAATCAAGGAATTGTATGAAATTATTTAGTTTTATTTATTAAAAAATATTATAATAAACGCACGGTATAAAGACTATAATATTTAATTTTTACTTTAATCATAAATCAAATAACAATTATAATAGCATTAATCGTGCGGTTTATAAACAATAAATTTAAATAAAACTTGGGCGGGTGCTATAATCACAGAAAAAGTTTTAAAAGAAAAATGGTATAAAAATAACTTAAAAAATTGAAAAAGCATAAAGGGTGGGGTAGTGAGAATAAAGTTTTAAAACTTAATTACATTTGCCCGCCCTTTATACTTATAGTTTTATTATTAATATTAACTTTAATTTTTCTTAATAGTCTAATTAGAATTTATTAGCTGCCCACCCATGTATTTTTTATATTTAAAGCGAATATACCCGCACGTAGAATAAAATTTAGAATATAGGTTTATTTAGAATTCCAATTTAAACTATAAATAATAGTCTCACTGACCGTGCGTTAAGAAAAATAATTTTTAATTAAAATTATTCTTCAGACCACATTCTCTCTACTTTGGATATTCCTATTATATCAAAGCATAGCCCAAGTATTTTTTTAACCGCTTTAATAAGAGTAAGCCTTTCCTGCCTTATCTCTGCATTTTCTTCTAGTACAATATTATCATAATAGAATCTATGCAATGCACCAGCTATTTCATAAGTATAATTAATTAGAGTATAAACTTCTAAAGATTTAGCAGCCTCATATATTTCATCAGGGAATCTCAATATCATTTTAGCAAGTTTTAAAGAACTTTCATTAGCTATTTTTGAAATATCAAGCGGTTTATTATCATCATAAGACATGTTTTTTTCTTCTAATTTGAAGAATATATTACAAATTCTGGCATAAGCATATTGAACATAGTAAACAGGATTATCATTGTCTTTCTTTTTGGCAAGCTCTAAATCAAAGTCTAATGAACTAGAATATGAACGCATAAGTAAGAAGTATCTTGTAGGATCAACTCCTATCTCATCAATAACATCTTCAAGACTAATCATATCCCCAGTTCTTTTGCTCATTCTTACAAGTTCATTTCCCCTGTAAAGACGAACTAACTGACCAAGTATAACTTTTAATGAAGCAGTATCTTTACTAACAGCCCTAACAGCAGCAGTGATTCTAGGTACATAACCATGATGATCAGCACCCAATATATCTATTAAATAATGATATCCTCTGTCGATTTTATTTTTATGATATGTGATGTCCGGAGCGAAGTAAGTGTATGTTCCATTGCTTTTTTTAACAACTCTGTCTTTGTCATCTCCGTATTTAGTGCTTTTAAACCAAACAGCATTATCCTCTTCAAATAAAAGTCCTTCCTTATCAAGAAAGTCCATAGTCTTTTCTAACTCTCCGCCCTCACGTATCTTTAATTCGGAAGCATAATTATCCATATGAGTGCCGAATCTCTCTAATAGTTTTTTCTGACTCTCTAGTATAATATCTTTAGGTACTCCGTCTTGTTTGGCAACATCTTTTATATATTCGCCATGATAACCATCTTCAGGAATCTCTCTGCCTTCCTTAACTGCATTAACGCTCTCGTTTAATTTAGTTATTTGTTCCCCAGCATCATTAACATAGAACTCCTGATAAACTTCATGTCCTGCATATTTAAGTATATTAGATAATGCACTTCCAATAGCAGCCCATCTTCCATGTCCTATATGAAGCGGTCCTGTAGGGTTGGCACTAACATATTCTACTAATATTTTCTTTTTATCTTCAACTGTGTTTTTTCCATAATTATCATTACTGATAAGTTCATTTATACATTCATTTATATAATTGTATGATAATGTTAAATTAATGAATCCAGGTTTTGCAACTTCTATCTTGTCAAAATATTTTTTATCTATTTTCTCTGTTATAGAGTTTGCTATTTCAAGCGGGTTTTTCTTTAAAACTTTAGCAAGTCTCATAGCAGCAGGGCAAGCATAATCGCCGAATTTATCATCTACCGCATATCCTATTTCTATATAAGATTCTATATCCTTAATATCAGTATCTTTTAAATATTCTTTTAAAGCTTCTTTTAGGATATTTGAGATAATTTTCTTAAGCATATGCTCTCCATAAAAATTAAAATTATTTTTTAGTATATAGAGTATATCAAAGATTAGAAGTTCTGCAAGTATAATTTTAATTATATTTTATGACATAGTAAAATATTAAAAAAGCTATTTGTTAGAAATTTTCTTTTCTAATCTATCTTTAGCAATATCGAAATATTTTTTTTCTATTTCATATCCTATAAAATTACGGTTATTCATAATAGCAGCTAATCCATGAGAACCGCTTCCTAAAAAAGGGTCTAATACTATTTGACCTTCTCTAGTAAATAATCTAATCAAATGAGAAATTAAATGTACAGGCTTTACAGTCATATGTTCAATTTTTTCATCTGTTTCATTTATTCTTACTTTTTTAGATACTTCCATAACTGTACCTGGAAACTTACCATCTAATGATTCATTAGTATTCATTAGTCCAACTTTATACTTTTCCCAATTTTCAACAAATGTTCCTTCTTTTGGTTTTTGTCCTAAAACCATAGGCTCCATTTGAGGCTTAAGCTGAGGGGTTTTAAGTCCTTTGAGTTCAGCAATGAGTTTTTCTTTTTCTTCTTCTGTTTTATTTTTATCTCTTCTTATAAAATGATCCTGAGAAAATGCTTTAGCCTGTCCTTCATATTTCCAAGCCATTAAATCTCTAATCTCAAATCCTGCTAAATCTAAAGCCATAGCGGTTCTATGATACAGCCTTCCTTGAGAAAATATTACACAGAATCCTCCTGGCTTTAATATTCTAAAAAACTCCTGACATATAGGCTCTAAAAATTTCTGAAGGTTTTCGCCTTGTTTTCTGTCAAATTTCATTCCTGCTGGTATGCCGCTTATAACATTAGAATATTTAGTTCTTCTTTTTAATTCTTTATCATTCCAATTATTATCCATTCCGTCAATAAAATAAGGAGGATCTGTTACTATAAAATCTATATTATTATCAGGTATTTTTTTTAAACCTTCTCTGCAATCAGCATTAAATATACAATAACTGCTTTCTGAATTATTTTTAAAAAAATAATTATCTGTATTTAATTTTAATGAGTTTTCTATAATCTTATCCAAATTCATATATATATATTCGTATTTTTACTAAATTACATGAATATAAATAAAATTTGTCAAAATATTAATATATCTTTTCATATAATATAACAGCTTATCTATTTTTTATTTAATAAATTCTACAAATTTACGATACTTTAATATAAGAATTTATATATTTTGAAGATGTAATTAATTATGAATGAAAATATTTTAGTAGTAGAGCATAGAGCAGACCTTTTGGATAGGTTTGTTGATCTATTAAGAGAAAGACATTATAATCCAATAGCAACTAAATCCCGTTCTCAAGCAGTTAATATTTCCAATGAAAGTACATTAGACTTGATACTTTTGGATGCTGATATAGGGGACTCGCAAGGTTTGCAGCTTCTTGATACTTTTAAAAATCAGGAATCTACTAAAGGAACTCCTGTAATTCTTCTAAGTACGCCTTATAGAAAAATGGAATTTATAGAGGAAGCTATAAATTTAGGCATTGACGGACTTATATTTATACCATTCGATGAGATGGAACTCGTTGTAAGAGTAAATAGCTGTTTGAAATACAGGAGACTTTATTTAGAACATCAGAAATTAATAAAGCAGGCAGATTATCTCCAGAATTCTTTAGCTGATATGACAGAAGTTTCTAATAGAAATTATCAGTCATATAAAGATGCTCAGAAAAAATATGATGATATATTAAATGTAGATTTAGAAACAGGACTTTGGAATAAAAAAGAATTTTATGAACAGTTTACAAGGCTTCTTTATGAAACAGTAAGGCATGAAGAAACTATAGTGCTTGTATGCTTTTGTATAGACGGACTTGATAATATTATAAGCGAATACGGAATCATAGCTGCTGAAGAAATAATGCTTAAATTTACAGAAGTTCTTAGAAGAACAACAAGAAGAGAAGATATTTTAGCTAGATTTGATAATAATCAGTTTATGGTAGCTTTCAATAGAATGAATATAAAATTATATGATAAGAAACTCGAAGAAATAAGAAGTTTTGTTGATAAAAATGAGCTTGAATATAATGGTGTTATAATTAAATATACTATATCAGCTGGTATTTCATATACTGCATATAAAAAGAATTATCATATAGAAAGTATGGAAAAAGAAATAGCACCTGTATTATTAGCTCTTCATAATGCTAAAAGACGAGGATTTGCAAGTTTATTTGTACATCCTACATTAATAAAGAAATAGTATTTAAAGGCAGTATATGATAATCAATCTCGATAAAAACAATTCTGAAAGTATAGAGTATGCAGCTAATGAAGTTATAAAAGTTATTAATGACGGCGGAATAGTAGTCTCCCCAACAGATACAGTTTATGGAATGCTTGCAGATGCTTTTAATATTGATGCTGTAAATAGAATATATACTATAAAAGATAGAGAGAAAAATAAGCCTCTTTTAATATTATCAAAAGATTTAGAAAACGTAAAAAAATTCTCTAATAAAGAAGTTCCTGATATAATAAAAAAGAATATACCGGGAGAATTAACTTTCATTGTTCCTCTTTTAGAAGAGTTAAAAAATAGATTCACATATTTAAAAGACACGGTAGCCTTAAGAATACCCAATGATAAATATATGCAGCTTATATTAAAAGGTACTAATCCTTTAGTAGCTCCTTCAGCCAATCCCAGCGGTTATGGAGTTATACTTGACGGCAATGAATTAGCAGAGCTTTACAAAGATAAAGCTGATTTAATAGTTAATGCCGGAGTCTTAGAAAATAAAATGCCTTCCACACTTTATGACTGCTTAGAAAATAAAGTTCTTCGTCAGGGCTCTGTTCATTTGGATGTATGATTTTTAAGTATTCTGATTAATTAAAGTTCCTCTAAATATTTGAAAGCATAAGGAAAGTCTGAATAATTTTTTGATTGTATATTTGAATAATTATCTATTGCTGAAGGTTCTTTTTGATTATGTTCTTTTAAGTATTTATATACTGCATTATCATGATTGTTTTGAAATACTTTGTCCCAATGTTTAAATACATCATCTTTAATTATTTCTTTATCTGTTGTGCTGTCATAATAATATTCAAGCCATATTTCTAATGCCTGATAATTAAGTATAAATATATTGGAATTAATATTCTGTACTGATTTTAAATTCTTATTAAATTTTTTTCTTAAATCTTCCAAATGTTGCAGTTTGGCATTATCACAATCAGTTATAAATACAATTATTTTTCCTAAACCATATTCATTCATAGTGGAAGTTCTATTTGTTATAAAATCTGCTATTCTATTTATCTCTTTATTTTTTTGTTCATCATTTTTGATATTTGCACTTAATTGATGAGTTAAAGCTTCTCCGCTGTATTTAACTTTATTATTAAGTTTTTCATTTATATATTTTCTAAAATATTCAAATTCAGTTTTTCCGGGTGAAAAGCAGTATAAATAATATTTTTCATTATTTAATAATCTTCTTTTTCTCATTTATTATTCCTTATTATCTTCATTATCATTAATAAAAAATCTTGAAGGAATTTCAAATAATCGAGAATTGTATTTAGCTTTTAGGCTGTTTCTTTTATATTCTTTTTCTAAATCTTCTCTTTTTAAATCTTCAAAGTCAGAAGCACAATATAATTCGCTTTTATTGTCTTCTTTGTTTAGAAACCAATAATGATTTAACAATGTATTTTTAAGGCACATTAAATTAGTATCATGTGTGGATAATATCAATTGTGATTCAGGATTATCTAAATCTTCAAACATATTTTTCTTAAATAAGCTAATAATAAGCTCTAAAAGTTCAGACGGCACACCTTGAAATTCATCTAATACAGATAAAATCCCATTTCTCAAAGAACTTAACATACTGAATAGATTAATAGCATAATTTTTTGTTCCATCAGATTCTATTTTTCTAAAATCATCTTCATAATCTTTATGTATGGATATTAATCTATATTTATTTTTACTTAAATAATTTGACATATAACCATTATTTTCTTTATAATCAGTATTTTCAATTACTTTTATATCATCTATTCCAACATCAGCAAGGGAGATTAATTTTCTATATATATTCCATAGTCCTGAATTTTTCAATGCGGAATATATAGTATCAATATCAATAAATAATGCATCTGGAAAATTTGTAAACATATATGAAAAAAAATTGTTTACAAATGCATCTATATAATAATTTATTTCTTTGCGGTAATCATCTACAATATAACAATATGCCATAACTGTAATTTGATTGGGTATACCTTTTATATTTATAAAAAATCTGTTCCCACTTTTTATATTATTATTTTCTCTTTCAAAAACTATATTTCTATTTTCTTTTAATAATTCATATTCTATTTTTTTATTTTTGTTGTCCAATATTATTTTATAATAATATAAATTATTTTTATA
>CASGDY010000120.1 GCA_949300355.1 uncultured Brachyspira sp. | reverse complement strand
ATTTATTATTTTTTTTACTTCTTTTTATACTTCTAATATGTAAGTATACTGTATGATGTGAAATATTTAAATAATTTGCCACTAATTGAACAGATTCTTTAAACTCAAATATACCCTGAGCATATAATTTTTTTATTATAGTTTTATTATAAACAGAAGGCCCTACTTCATCTTTATCTACAGTACCTATAACTTTTTTGAGAGCATCTATGATGATATCTTCTGATTTGCTGTTTTTACTTTCTTTTACATCAGAATTAATATTATCAGGTATAAATACTTTTAATGTATTAACCAAAGAAACATCAAATTTCCAGCTTATAACCATCATAGCTATAGGAATACCATTAGAATTTTCTATAACTGTGTAATTTATTTTATGACATTCTCCTGTAACAGTTTCAATAAAATTATTTTTAAAAAATTTATTATTATTTTTATCTAATATCTCATTTAATATGCTTCTATCTTTATCGGAAATAGCATCACCAATACTTTTATCATGCATATACTCATTAACTATAAAAACTATAGGACAATCCTCATTTTCAAAAGAATATATCACTATTTCAACATTATCCCCAAGATACTTTCCTAAAGATATGGAAATATTTTTATAACTATTTAATATACTAAAATCTTCTGGTGTGTATATATGATTATACATTGCTTCTCCAACTTTTATTATTAATCCTGTTATAATTATAATAATTTTTTTAACTAAAATATTTGTTTTATTATTTTATATATGTATAATTATAAAAATAATAAACTGTATGGATAATTAAATGGAAATTAATTTAGATAACTATGTAACAATACCATTAACAAAAATAAATGACTATAAAGAAGTAATACTAAAAGATAAAATAGAAATTATTTCTAAAAATGAAAATGACGTAGTTAATGTTATACCATACAATAAAATAGATTATTTATTCAATCATAATTTAGAAGAAAATCCATTGTTTGCTGGGGCTGAATATTATATATATAAATCTTATTTGGATATGATAGAATTTTTCATTAATCCTAATGAATTAAATAGTAAGGATTATTTCTACTCTATTTTTACAAATTGTAAAGATCCTATAGAAAATACTCAAAAAGCTCAGGAAGCTATACTTGAAGATGTATTATCTATGAATGAATATAAAAGAGTTGAAAACATAAAAAACTTAATCATAGAACTAGAGATAGAAGAAAATAGAGATAAATTTACTTGTAAAGCCGCAAGTATACTAGGAGAAATATTGGTAAGATTAGGGCTTATGATAAGAATAAATGTAATAGGCAATATATCTGAAAATAATGAAAATCATAAAACAATATATGAAAGCAAGAAATTTAATACAAACTATGAAGAATTAATGAAAAGTGTTGCTGAAAGTACTTTCGTATTACTTAATAAAAATTATGAAAATCCTGATATGTTTAGAAATGTAGTAGGATTTACAGGATGCAATATAATAGATCATAGCAATAGATTATTTATAAATACTATAGAATTTATGATATTTTACAATAAAAATATAAGTATGGGAATGCTGTCAAAAATAAGAGCTAAATGGAAAAACGATTATATGCCTTATTATATAAAAGTATCGAAGAAAAATAAATTTATAAAAGATATATCAAAATTAGACAATATATTCAAATTAGGAATAAGACAATTCGACTATAGCGAAATTGTAAATATGTCTATCGCAGCACTTCTTCATGATATTACATTAACAGAAATAATTAATTATTTACCAATAGAAAATATTAATATAAATAATGAATTATATTCACATGCTATTAAATCATATAATTATATAAAATATTCAATATCTAATAATCAGGATATAAATTTAGCTGTAGGCGTTCATCATGAATATTACGGCTACGGACATGGACTTGCAATAACAATATGCGAAGCTATGAGAACTAAAAGACCTCATTTTGAATATCAATATTTAATAAGTTTTGATTCCAAAGATATATTTAATTTTACAGCTTTTATATATTATCCTGTAAAAATTATAGAAATATTGGACTTATATGACTTTCTAAAATATAAACATGATATTTTTATAAATGAAATTAATACAGATTCAGAAATAATAGATTATATCTATGATAATTTTTTGAAAGATGAAGTAAAAATAGATTATATAATATTTTCAATTTTCAAAAACTATTTATCAGATATGAAAACTTTTAACTAATACATAGAAAACTATAAAGGGGATAATTATGAGGTTTTTTAAAATTTTATTTATTATTTTAAGTATGATAGTAAGCATCGCATGTTCCAGCAAATCAGCAGATACAGAAAAAAAAGAAACGAATACAGCAGAAAACATATTAGATTATGTTCAAGTGGATTCTCCAAATTCATTTGCTCCTTTAGGTATAGGCATAACAGTTGCTCCTCCTGAACATGGTCAAAATGGAAAATATTTTATAGTTAATAAAAATATTGCAGAATCTACATTTGATTATATGAATAATGCTTATATATACAGAGCATCAAAAGATAAAGAAGCATTATTGTCTCTTTATGGAGATTATCAAAATGATACAAATAAAAATTTCACAGAAAATGAATACAAAATATCCGTAGAATACAATACAACTTCTATCAATGAAAAATTTACATTGTGGAAAGTAGATGATATATATTATGCATTATCTGCAAAAACAGAAGATGATAAAGATTTGACAAATTTATCTGTGCTTTATATAAATTCTATACATTGGCATAAAAAATAACTAACATAAAAAATAAAATGGCTTATCTCAAGCCCTTTCTTAATATCTAAATAATAACTAACTAAGCAGCACAATATTAATTTTAGGATTGAAAGCATAATGCTGTTCTATTTTTTTTCTTGTATCTTCTATTAGATTAATAACATCTTCAGCTTTACATTCACATTCAGAGTCATACAACGATTCATTTATAATATAATTAGGAAATCTTATATGCCATTTCATAGCTCCAAATTTCATATCCAGTCCGCCTACCCTCTCTACCATCTCATAAGCTTTAACATCATAAAAATCTTCAAATACAGGACCTATACTAGCTTCTGTAGGAGCAACAGAACCTCTTATATATCTAAACCAATCTATTCTATTATCAATACTTTCAGGACTATCTTTTTCTAATACCAATACAGCTGATAATATAATTATAAATCTTTTCTCTTTATCAGTTAAAGCTAAATATTCATCTTTGCTTAATTCAGTTACAGTACAATCCTGTTTATTGAATAATGTTACAGATTTAACAAAATTAAGCAGCGATATTCCAAAAGATTCTAATTTATCATATATAGCAGCACCTATTCTAGTATTAACCAAAGCAACAAATTCTAATCCTGATAAATTTCTAATCCTAGATTCATGAGAAAGTCTTTCTAAAATAGCAGAACTATTAGATTTTAATACCCCATCTTCTAAGAATTCAAAAGATTCAAATTCTCCTTCCAACGAAACTATTATTCCCTTGTATCCATTATCAGAAACTATAACCTTACTAGTATCGCCCATTACAAAATAATCAATAACATTCTTATACAAGAAATCAGCAAGCTCTAAAAAATCAGATATTTTTTTTACAATAATATATAAATCAATATTTCCTCCAACATTAAAACGGCTAAATTTACTAAAAGCTTGATTTATATAATATTCTATATTTTTTTCTTTGAGAAAGCTCTCAACCATTTTGTAATTTTCTTGCATATTCATTACTAATCCTCACTATATTGCCTGCCCCCAAAGTCAATATTATATCTCCGTCTTTTTTCATATCATCAAGTACAGACAATACATCTTCTATATTTGGAACATATCTTATATGCTCATTTTGTCTTCTAACTACATCACATATAATCTCGCCGCTTATTCCTGCTATAGGGGCTTCTCCTGCGGCATAAATATCGCTGATAATAACCTCATCAGCATCATTAAATGCAGATTCAAAATCATTAAGAAGAAGTTCTGTTCTGCTGTATCTATGCGGCTGAAATACTGCTATTATTCTTCTGTTTTTATAAGCATTTTTTACAGATGAAAGTGTAGCTTTTATCTCTGTTGGGTGATGAGCATAATCATCAAATAAAGTTATCTCATTATCATAAAGTTTATTTAATCTTCTTCCCACACCCTCAAAAGTTTTTAATCCTTCTTTTATATCAGCAATATCTATACCTAAATGAATGCCTACACCTATTGAAGCCAAAGAATTCAATACATTATGAATTCCTATAAGCGGAACAGAAAACTCTCCCAAACATTCATTATTATGATAAGCAGTAAAATATGTTGTAGGTGCTTCTACTCTAATAGAATCTTTATCAACATAAAAATCATAATCCTTTGAAAATCCATAAGAATAATATTTTTTATTAGCACTTCTTGATAAATCTTTTACAACATTATCTTCAAAACATAAAAATGAACATCCGTAAAAAGGAACTTTATTAATAAACTCTAAAAAAGCAACTCTTAAAGCCTCAACATTTCCATAATAATCCAAATGATCATTATCAATATTAGTAACTATATTAATTACAGGAGAAAGCCTCAAAAAACTTCCATCACTCTCATCTGCCTCGCATACCATATATTCACTGCTTAAATCATTACAAGCAGCATTGCTTTTCAAATTAAAATGGTTTCCTCCTATTATACAAACTGGATTAAGTCCTGCATGCATCATTATCTGACTTATAAGAGATGTTGTTGTAGTTTTACCATGAGAACCTGATATTGCTATACCATATCTTAAACGCATAAGTTCAGCCAACATTTCACCTCTAGGTATAACAGTTATCTTTTTTGCTTTTGCTTCAATAATCTCTTCATTAGTTGGACTTATAGCCGATGAAGATACAACCGCAGTAACATCATCTTCTATATTTTGAGCTTTATGCCCATAATATACTTTTATACCTGCAGCCTCTAAAGATTCTGTTTTTGCTGTTTTAGCTAAATCGCTTCCTGTTATAGTAAAACCTATAGCATTTAATACACTTGCTATAGCACTCATTCCAATTCCGCCTATTCCTATAAAATGTATCTTTTCTTTTCTTTTTGTAAACATATGTTCCCCAATATTTAATATTTTAGTATAATCATTTTTTTTCTAGAATTCCAGTTATATCATCAACTATTGAAGATACAGCCCTTGCACTCCAATTATTTTTAATATTTTCCCTCATCTTTTTCAATCTCTCTTCATTATTCAAATTATTTACAATAATATTTTCTAACTTTTCTCTATCCAAATCAGATTCTTCTATTAAATATGCCATATCCTTATTAAGTAAGTCTAAAGCATTAAAATATTGATGATTATCTGTTGCATAAGGAAAAGGTACTAACAATGAAGGAACATTGACAGCTAATATCTCACTGATAGAACTGCTTCCAGCTCTAGATATAACAAAATCCGCAGCATGAAGTAAATTTGCCATATCTCTATAATAACTATGTACAAAAACATTTTCAAATTTAGCACTATTTACTTTAGCAATTATATCATTAGCCCATTTAGGACCGGCAAGCCATACTATATATAAATTATTAACTTTATCTTTTATATCTTTTATGCATTCAAAAAATAATTCATTCAATTTCAAAGCACCCTGAGAACCTCCCATAACAACTAAAAGCTTATCATCTTCTTTTAATTTCATAACACTTCTAGCACTTTCTCTATGAACAACAAAGAAATCGTTTCTTACAGGATTACCAAAAACTTTTCCATTAGGCATAAACTCTAAAGTTTTTGAAAAAGTTAAATATGCTCTTTTAGCATTTTTGTAAAATATTCTATTAACTTTACCAGGAATAGAATTCTGCTCGCATAAAAATATAGGTATATTTTTAGTTTTTGCCGCATAAAGCATAGGAAATGATACAAATCCCCCCATACCTATTACACAATCGGGCTTATGTTTCCTAATTATATTATACGATTTCATTAAAGCCGGTATAAATTTTAATATAAATATTATTTTCTTAAAAAAATTACCCGGAGAATTAATATTTATAGTATTAAAATCATAATTGCCCGGCATCAAATGATAATCCTTTTGAGCAACAACAAGTCTAGGTTTATGTCCTTCTTTTTTCATATAATCATATATAGAAATAGCAGGAGTTATATGTCCGGCAGTTCCTCCGCCGCATAAAATTACATTCATTGTTCTCTCCTTTGAGTTATTTTTAATAAAATACCTACCATTATCATATTAACAACTAAAGCATTTCTACCATAACTAATGATAGGAAGCGTCATGCCAGTAGTAGGCAGCATAAGTGTAGCCACCATTATATTTAAATACGCCTGCACACTAATGAACATTGTAATAGCAAATGAAAGATTTTTCAAAAACAGATCTTTAGTACGCGACGATATTATAAATCCCCTAATAGTAAATGATAAAAATAAAAGCAATATAATAACATTACCTACCAATCCATATCTTTGAGATACGGAAGCATATATAAAGTCAGTTAATGCAGCAGGCAAATGTGTACTAACATCAGCTATATATTCATCAGGAATTCCAGTAACTCCTCCGTAATTAAATGCCAACTTAGCCCTTCTTATTTGATAAACTTCCTCTTCAGGCTGACTTTGAGGATCCAAAAATGATACAACTCTGCTCCTCATATATGGAGTATTAAAAATGAAAATAGCAAAAAGAATCAATAATAAAACACCTGAAAGTAATATTGATCTTAAAGGTATGCCTCCGTAAAAGAATATGGCAAAACCAACTATAGAAAATAAAAGTGCTGTACCAGAATCCGGCTCTATTAAAATAAGTCCTGAAACAATTATCAAAATTATCAATGGCGGAAATAAACCTCTTTTGATATCTATTAATTTCTCACCTTTCTTACTCAAAACACTAGCAAAATATATACTGCATGTTATTTTAGCAATTTCTGAAGGCTGTATAGTAATGCCTAAAGGAAGAAGAAGCCATCTTTTTGCATAACTTCCGGCAACAGTTATACCAAAAAAATATACCAATGTAAGAAGTATCAAAGTAAAAAGCAGAATAAAAGGAACCATCTTATCTAACACAATAAAGAAATCAGGAATTATCATCATAATAACAGTAAAAACAAGCATAAATGATAATAATTTCAAATGATTAGAAAAATATGCTGTATTAGGCTCATGTATGGTTTGTGCTCCATATATAGAAACGAGTCCAGCTACAAGTAAAGCTATATATATTATTAATAAATACTTATCAGGAAACAATTTTCTACTTATCATAAACACTCTTCTATTCTATAGTATCTTATAACCTAATGACATTTTTAATTCTATAAATGTCGTATTATTATAATGAGGAAGTCCGACATGAAGTCCTGCCGATGCCCCTATATTAAAAATTAAAGTTTCTTTTAAAAATTTAAAGTTTATAATACTAGCCATACCAAACTTATGAGATAAATGCTTTGAATTAATCAAATATGTAAGACCATAATATCCGCCTATATAAAACATACTTATCTTTCCTAAAAGATAAAAATCATTAATTAATTCAAATTCACTTTTCGCATGCAATATTGAGGTTCTAGGATCATAATAATATTTTTTATCACCAACATTCACATAAGACATATTTAGATTATTTATTAAAATAAAATTATCAAATTTAAATATAAAATATGGAGAAACATTTATTATATACCCAAATGCATTACCCTTTTCCATAGCATACAATTCATTAAAAGAGTAGCTTACATCTTTACTGTCAAATCCGGCATAACCAAAATTCATAGCATTAAACATAAAATCGGCATATCCGCTTACTCTAATTCCTAAGAATGATAATGGCTTCACATCTATATATAGACCAACCATATCAGAAGACAATGAGAAATTATTCTCTATACCGAAATCAACCTTTGTATCTTTAAATAAAAAATTGGTAGCATTTTTATAAAAATATAATCTATAATATAATCTAGTTTCTAAATTAAATTTTATATAGTTAAATCCCCCCAAAGCTGTTTGCTCTATGAAAAGTTCATTACTATAAATACCTGTATTAGTATTTACTGCTAACTTCCTTTCATATATGTCCATGTTAAAAATAGTATTTATATCTGCAAAAACAATCTTTGAATATATAAAAACTAACACTATAAGAATATTTATTTTTTTCATTCAAATCTCAAAAATTATGAAAACTTTTTTAATATGATACTTTATAAAATAAAAAAATCAAGATAAAAAATATCATTTTACTATTTTAATATATAAGTAATATACACAAAAAATAGATTGAAAAAAAAGGATATATATGCTATTATAAAAATATAGATTATATCTTACTCAAGGCATTTTCTGATGTATAGAAGTATTATCAAATCGATAATGGAAAATAGGATTGAAGTCATCAAAAAAGACTCTACTTTGTTAGAGGTGGCTTCTCTTGTCTCTAAATCTTCTAATAAGATATTAGCTGTTATTAATGATTCAGATAAAATAATTGGAATAGTCAATTATAAAGAATT